>CAZMNG010000146.1:0-7826 GCA_964567505.1 uncultured Chthoniobacterales bacterium | reverse complement strand
CGATCGGCGGCGTCGTCGCGCTCGCATTTTACAGGGTCCGAAACGTTCGCCGTGTTCTGGCATTTATCACGACGCTGCTTGCCGGAGCGGCTTGCTATTGCGTTTTTGAAGCCGGTGAACACGGCGCGGCGATGGTGTATCATCATGGCGTCGGAGTCCAGGTAGTTCCTGACAAAGCCGGTCCCGGCCCAACGCCGCCGCCTGCCCAATCCGCTGCTTCTCCCAATCCAGCATCTGCACCGGCGGCGACGGCCTCCGCTACGATAACGCGCGGTGGATAACATCGCGCGATGCAGGATTCGCTTGCAGCCTGGTTCAAAATTGAGCCGCTGGAAAACAGCGCTTCGGTTGTTCCGCGTTGACTGTGACAATGCGGTGAATGTGATAAACTTGCATTTATGAAATCCTCCGGAATCGGTTTTGTCGGCGTGGGACGGATGGGAGCGAATATGGCGCGGCGGCTGCACGAGGTTGGGCATCCGGTCGTTGCGGTTTACGACCGCAACGCCGCGAATGGGTTGCAACTCGCCCAGGAGATCGGCAGCAGAGCGGTGGAGAAACTCTCCGATGTAACCGCCCTTAGCGATATCATTTTCACTGTCGTCACTGACGACGCCGCGATGAAAGCGATCTTTTTCGGGCCGGACAACCTGTTCACCGCAGCAAAGGGGAAGTTGTTCATCAATTGTGCAACGATCAGTCCGGCCGTTCATGTCGAGATCGAGCAAAAAGGGGAACAACTGGGCGCTGACGTTCTCGAGGCGCCGATGGCATCGAGCCTGACACACGCGCGCGAAGGCAAACTGTATATGATGCTGGCCGGGGCCGAGGCGAGTTATCTAAGGGCCGAACCGGTGCTGAAAGATTTGACGGTCTCACTCCGGTATATCGGAGGCCCTGGAAAAGCCGCACAGCTCAAAGCGCTGGTTAACATGGTCATGAATATCAATACCTGCGGGCTTGCCGAAGGATTGGGGCTGGCAGAAGCGCTTGGTCTGGATTTGAAAGTCGTGAAAGATGTTTTTTCGCAGACCGGAGCTAATTCGAGAGTGCTCGAAACGGATGGCCCGGATATGCTGGACCGGGAGCATTCGACGTTTTTCTCCGCCGCGCACGCCGCAAAAGATTCCGGCATCGCGCTCGAGCTGGCGAAACAACAGGGGCTCTACCTGCCGTTGGTGGAAGCGTCGAAACGTCAGTTCGATCGGATGGTAAAAATTGGTCTGGGAGAAATTGATAAGTCTGGAATCTCGGAGCTTACCTTCAAGTCGCGAAAAGCCAATCTGGCGAATGAATGAAATCCGTTATTCGAACCGGATCCCCTGGGCGAGCGGAAGTTCCGAACCGTAGTTGATCGTTGCTGTCTGGCGCCGCATGTAAGCTTTCCAGGCATCGCTCCCGCTCTCGCGTCCGCCGCCAGTCTCTTTCTCGCCGCCGAACGCGCCGCCGATTTCGGCGCCACTCGTCCCTAGGTTGACGTTTGCGATCCCGCAGTCGCTGCCGGTTACGGACAGGAATCGTTCGGTCTCTCGCAGATTCGACGAAAAAATCGCCGAACTGAGCCCTTGCGGCACCGTATTGTGCATCGCCAACGCTTCTTCGAAGTCCGCGTAAGTGAGGATATAAAGAATCGGCGCAAAGGTTTCCCGCTGGACTACCGACCACTCATTGCAGGCTTCTGCGAGGCAGGGGGTGACATAAAGTCCGCCCGGGTAAGCCGGACCTTCGAGGCGTTGGCCTCCATAAAGGATTCGTCCGCCAAGTGTTTTCAGCTCATTGATCGCACGATCCATTGCGCTGAGCGCTTCCTGGTCGATCAGCGGTCCCATGAGTGTCTCGGGAACCAGCGGATTTCCGATGCGAACCTGCCGGTAGGCGGTTTCCAGCGACTCGACAAGTTCCTGTTTTACGGATTCGTGGACAATCAACCGGCGAGTGGTGGTGCAACGCTGGCCGGCGGTTCCGACCGCACCGAACAGGAGCGCTCTCAAAGCGAGACGCAGGTCGGCGGAAGGAGTGACAATCACGGCATTGTTGCCCCCAAGTTCCAGAAGTGTGCGTCCAATGCGGCTGGCAACCGATGCTGCGACGGCGCGCCCCATTCGCGTGGAGCCGGTGGCGGAGATCAGCGGTACGCGCTCGTCGCGCGCAATCCGTTGGCCGATCGAAGGCCCGCCGGTAACCAGACTCCAGATTGCCGGATTGACGCCTAGGTCACGAGAAACCTGCTCGGCTATTTTCGTGCATGCGATGGAGGTCAAAGGGGTCTTCTCGGATGGCTTCCACAAAGCGGCATCGCCGCAAACGACCGCGAGCGCACTGTTCCAGGACCAGACGGCAACAGGAAAATTGAAGGCAGTAATCATGCCGACGATGCCCAGTGGATGCCAGGTTTCGAGCATCCGGTGATTGGCTCGTTCGGAAGCGATCGTGAGCCCGTACAGTTGCCGTGAGAGTCCGTGGGCGAAGTCGCAGATATCGATCATCTCCTGGACTTCGCCCTCACCTTCCGACAGAATTTTACCGGCCTCGAGTGACACCAGGCGGCCCAGAGGAGCCTTTAAATCGCGAAGCCGGGCGCCGAGTCTGCGCACCAGCTCGCCTCGCTGCGGTGCCGGGACTGATCGCCAGGTGAGAAACGCCTGCTGTGCAAAGGCAACTACCCGATCGTAATCGGCAGGCGTGGCCTGCGAGACGCGGGCAAGTACTGTGCCGTCGATCGGAGATCGCTTTTCCAGAAGGTCACCGCTTCCGAACCACTCTCCGCAAAAGACGCCGGGCAGCCTTTCCGTCAATCCTAATTGCGGAAATATCTCAGATTTAACGGACCGAACAGAGAAGTCCAAGGCCGGCGCCGACTGAATCCCCATGACTATATAACCTCAGAAGAAATTTTGTTTATGCCTGGATCGACATACGCGGCGCAATGGTTTCAGCCTCGCGATAAACGCGACCGCCCCATTGGGTGTCGAAAAACTGACCGAGCGCAATCGATTCCTGCTTCACAAACCCGGACGGCAATAACTTGCGCGCAAACAATTCGAGAACGGCGACCACGCCTGCAGCGGTCGAGAGCTGCAGCGCTGAGAGCGGGCGGCCGCTGACCGTCCCGGCATAGATTTTCTTCACGAAGCTTCTCTGGATCAGGCCTGCTTCCTCGTTGCCGACGCTGTTGACATAGACAACGACAACATCGCTCAAGGTAAGCGGCACCTCCTGGTCGAAAATCTGGGTTAGCAGGTCCTGTTTCTGGCTAAGATTCAGATCGTTCAGCAGAAACTTCATCAGGTCGCGGTGCCCGGGGTACCGGAGAGTTTTGTAGTTCAGTTCTCCAACCCGGCCCTCAAACGTCTCGCACATCGTCGCTACGCCGCCGGAAGTGTTAAAAGCTTCGTATTCGACTCCATCGATCGTCAGGTGCTCAACGCCGTCCAACGGCAAGGTGGGAATTCGGCACCCGTGGTAGAGCGCTTCACCGCAATGGCAATACTCGTTGATCAGACCGGCTGTGCTCCAACTCAGATAATATTTCATCTGGTTGCTTGCGGAGAGCGGGAGCGCGCCGACACGCATTTCGACAGAACGAAGGACCTTGAAAGAATGCGCAAGCCCGCTGGCAATGATGTTGATGGCACCGGGCGCAAGCCCGCACTGAGGCATGAACGTCGCCCGAGAATTTTGGGCGAGGTCCCGGACAAAATTTGCGGTCTCAATATCCTCCGTCAGATCGAAGTAAGAGGTCTCCAATCTGGCGCACGTCCGTGCGATTGACTTGTTCAGGTAATAAGGCGCTGCGCTGATGATCGCGTCGCACACACGCACAAAACCTTCGATGTCCGATTCGGAATCGACGTTCAGCAACTGATAGCGCGCTTTGCGTAGCCCATCGAGATGTTCTCTCGGGCGAACATCACCGAGCAGCGTTGACTCCACGAAACGAGTTGTGTCCAGAAGGGCGGCGATGGCTAGGCCGACCTTTCCCGCTCCGACTATCCCGACCTTTATCGCCATTGCTCAATCAAACTCAACGTCTATCCCTTCGCGCCGACCAGAGACTTCAGTGCCGGTTCCGGCCCAACTGCAGCGGAAACGTGAAGCGCCCTCGGATCGGTGGCCTCAATAATGACGCTCACAGACTTTTGGTTGAAACCTTTAAAACCGCCTTTGCGTTGAAGGTTCTCCAAATGGCTGCCAATCGCGCCGCTCCTGATGAACACGGTGGCCTGCTCCTCGGTAATCAGATTCTTTGCAAGTAACGATTTTACCCGTTCCGGGTCGACCGGCCATCGTTCTCCTTCTGTGAACGCCTGCTTCAAAAATGCGAAGTCCGAAAACGGCTTCATCGTACTGACTCCTGCAGAAGCCAACTGGTCGCGCAGCAACGAAAAATCGAATCGCGCTTCCAGGTGATGCATGCCTGCCTGCAGGAGGCTGTCTCCATGCAGCCCGCACCACAGGCCGACGGTGGATAGCCGCGCCGCGTCCGGCAGTCTTTCGACCGAGAAATCGATCGCAGTTTCCTCCGGCATCAGATCGACATCGGCAAAAACAGTGATGCCAGTGACAAAGTGTTCAAGAATCTGGGCGCCCCAGCCGGCCTGATCACCTGCATAGTAGCGTTCGCGCTTCGTAAAACCGAATCGGACAAGAAACGACACGAGATCCGCGATGAATCTGCGCGAACAGCGAAAAGTGTGGTGATCGTGGTTGCTCCAGCCGAGTCCGAGCAGATCCTGGCGTCGTTTTTGGATCTGGCCTGCCCGGTTTCGCATCTCCCAGAAAGCTCGTTCCTCCGCGAAAAACAGGTCGCACGCTACGTCCGCGCCGACGAGACCGATCGCCTGTTTTTGGATATCCATTAGGTGAGCGATGCCGTCGGCGTCGTCGGTAAAATGCCTTTTCCGCGTGCGCCACAGTTCCCGGACCCGCAGCACCGCCCGGCAACGCTCCGGCGTTGCATCCCGCAGAGTGAAGCCTCGGTAACCGAGCCGTTCCAGCGCACGAAATTGGTGGCCGCGGTCGTCAGCGACTCGGACCGACCTTAAGCCTGACCCATGCCCTCCTTCGATGTCAGAATCGAGATTGTGTCGAGCCACAAAATCCACGATCGATTCAACTTTAATCGCGAGGGTTGCCGGGATGCCGAACTGACTGCCGTCCCGGCGCACCAGTACGCGGGGCATCATCGCGTGCGGATGATAGTAAACTTCGACGCCGGCTGCAGCTTCGACCGACTCGCGCACGAGACCGACTGCCGACAGTTCCCCAACGTGTTCGAAAGCAACTGAGAAATGGTCCACCCATTCAAAAAAATCCGTTCCAGTCCGGTCCCGCATATCGTTTGCGAGTCGGCTTGCAAATGGCGATTGGTCAAGAAACGCCAGGACAAACCGGCGCAATTCTGCCTCGGCGTCGTAGGCCAGCGGCCAGTCGAATTCGTTGACTTGTTGCGGAGGCAATGGCGAGTTCATGAATACGCTGCGATTGTGTGAACAGATTGTAACCCGAAAATCTCACGAGCCCAAGCGCTCGAGAGATTTTCGAACTGTAGTCGCCTGGTCACCAGTTCGAGAACGCCCGAATCGGTAAACACACTAAACCCTACAGACAAGTAGAGTTTAGTTGCGTCCTGCGAATCTTTGTGTACTTTCGCGATTATGTCCTCCACCGAATACGCTCATCCTGAAGCATTGGTCAGCACGGCGTGGGTTGCTGAGCACCTGAAAGATCCCAAGGTGCGGATTATCGAGAGCAACGAAGACGTGCTTCTGTACGATACCGGTCACATCCCTGGAGCCGTCCACGTTGATTGGCGGCGGGATCTGAACGATCAGACCGTGCGCGATTATCTCGATCCGAAAGGTTTTGCTGAGTTGGCGAGCCGAATTGGAATCACGCCGGAAACCACCGTCGTTTTTTACGGCGACAAATCAAACTGGTGGGCAACCTATGCCCTGTGGGTATTTTCACTGTTCGGGCACAAAGATCTCCGAATTGTGAACGGTGGCCGGGACAAATGGATTGCTGAAAAGCGCGAAGTCACCCGGGAAGTGCCGAAGTACGCGGCGACCGAGTACCCGACTCCGGCCGAGCGTGCGGACGCAAAGATTCGCGCATTCTTCGACGAGACTCTGGAGCAAAGCAAGGCGGGTAACCCGCTGATCGACGTCCGGTCTCCAGGGGAATTCAAGGGCGAGATCACGCACATGCCCGAATATCCCCAGGAAGGAGTTCTGCGAGGCGGACACGTCCCTAAGGCAAAGAGTGTTCCGTGGAAGACGGCTGCCAGAGAAGACGGCACCTTCAAGTCGGTCGAAGAACTGAGGAAGATCTACGTCGACAACCTCGGGTTTGAACCTTCTGAAAAGACGGTGGTCTACTGCCGCATCGGTGAACGATCGAGCCATACCTGGTTTGTCCTGACCAAGCTCCTGGGATTCGACAACGTCAAGAATTACGACGGCTCCTGGACTGAATGGGGCAACAAGGTTCGGGCCCCTATCGAAAAGCCGTAAATTTCACCGTTGAAACGAGTCTTAGCCGGCGGAAGCTTGATTGCGTCCGCCGGCTGCCTTTATTTTGGGGACTATTCAATTGCCATGGAAAACGAGAATCCTGCGGGCGAACCTCAGTCTGCGTACCCAAAAGGGCTGAATAAAATTATCAGTTTGTTCGAATCCCTCCAGGAGCAGGAAAAGCGGGACGCACTGATTTCGTATGCCGACCAGGCTAGAAAATGGGAACCTAAGGCAGGAGAGACGTTTACTCTCGAAGATATCCGCAAGGACGAAGAGTGTACCGACACAGTCGGCGTCTTTCTCAAAGTCGATAACGAAAGTCGTACTGCGTTTCGGGTCACACTGGGGCCTCAGGTTCAAACGTTGACGCGTGCGATGACGTCCATCCTTTGCCGAGGACTGGAGGGCGCGACCGTGAGGGAAATCCTGGAAGTGCCGAGCGATTTTGTACCCCGGATAGTCGGGGGAGAATTGATACGGGCCCGGAGCCAGACAGTGTACTATGTGCTGACGAGAGTGAAGGGGATCTGCAAGGTCTATCACGATCGGCTCCGCGCCGCGATGGCCGGGTAGCCCACCAGGGATGACGCAGCAGTCGGAGCAGATTGCGGATTACAAAAACGAAACGGACGTTAGGTGTCTGTTCGAGACGGTATTCTGAATAGGTGAAATCACACGAGGGTAATATCGGTTCCCCATTCTGTGGAAAGCGTGTCTACGCGCGCTGGTTTCTGATGCTGCTCGCCCTCTGCCTGCTGCAGGGTTGCTATCACGCGCCGCGACCTTGCCAGAACGTGACAACGTCCGAGGATGTTTCACCGAACGGCCAATTGAAGGCGGTTGCTTATCGGCGTCTTTGTCCGGAAGAACATTCGATCACCACTCACGTATCGATCATTCGAGCCGACGAAGCGCTGCCGGACGGGAACGGGAATGTTTTTGCCTACGACAACGAAATTGCGGTGCGCGCAACGTGGCTGAGCGATAAACGTCTGGCCATCTACACCTACGCGGATCCGTCCAAGGGAACAAGAATCACCCGGGCCGGCAATGTCTCGGTCGAGTACTCACGGATCGTAGAGACCTACCTTGTCACGCCCCACGCGACCGCTGCCGAGTCCGGCGCGGGCACGCCAGTGAAAAGCCCCTAGCAAACTCGGCAAATCACCTGTACTTCACTCTGACCAGATAAAGGCCCTCCGCTGGTGCGGTACAGTTTGTCTTCCGAACCCCCGGTGCGTCGAGCAGGCCGGTGATCCAGCTCAACTCCGCTCTTCGGGTCGAAACACGAACGATGGATCCCGTAAG
>CAZMNG010000145.1:0-7837 GCA_964567505.1 uncultured Chthoniobacterales bacterium | reverse complement strand
CGGAGCGGCGCCCGCGCCGCTTCCAAGGATTACAGCGAAAACGAAGTGGTGCCCTGCGCCTGCACCGTCGACGGACTCCGACGCGGCGAGGCAGTCGGCATCATTTTCGACCCTGATCTCGCGTCCGAGTGCGGTTCGCAGGTCGTTCTCGACGGGGCGACCTAAGAGCCACGTCGAGCTCGCGCCTTTGCCGATCCGGGATTTGGGTTCAAGGGAGCCCGGAATGCCGATGCCGACGGGGCCGGTATGACCGGTAGTCACCTCAATTTGCCTGACCAGATCAACAATTATCCGGATGCACCCCTCATAGTCGTGACGAGGTGTCTTTTCGCGCAGGCGGATGATCTCATTCCCTTCGCCGGTGAGAGCGATCGCTTCAATTTTAGTGCCGCCCCAGTCGATTCCGATGAGCATACAAACTTTTTCGCTGGTCAATTACATTACCGCTTGGCTGCGAGTCATGTGCCGGCGCAAAAAAAGCAGGTCGCGATCGCGCGAGAACCCGGCCAGCAACGGGATGCTTGCGGCTCCAAGCACGCTGGCGTTACCTCCGATCTGGCCTTCCACGACTTCCACCGGTGCGACGCCCTGCAGGTCCATTCTCGTAAATTTATCCCGCGTTCGCTCGACCACTGCAGACCGGACGGACGCAGGGAATGCTCCGTCGATCACAACGGCTTCGAAGTCGATAATAGAGATCGCCGACGCAACCGCCGTGCTGAGGCTGTCCGTTACCTGCTCGATCCAGTTCTCCAATGTCGTACCCAGTCCATTCCAGGCGTCTGCGGATTGCCGTAATAACGACGGATCTTTCCCTTCGTCTCTCAAGCGGTTTTCAAGAATATAGATTGAAGCACGCCGGATTAGACTCTGGGCCGAGTTCACAGCTGGGTCAGGGACCAATATCGACCCGAACGATCCGGCGTATCCTGCACGTCCGGGATAAAGTGCGCCGTCAAGAACGACGCCTCCTCCAATGAATGTCGCGAAAAACACGTAAAGGAAGTTTGCGTAGCCCGCACGATTCCCAAACGCGAGCTCAGCCGCGCACGCCGCCGTTGCGTCGTTGCACAGATGCACCGGCCACGGGACGCGCTTCTGGACTTCGCCCTTGATGTCGTAGGCACGCCACGCCTCAATGACATGATGTGGTGCGCCGGTCTCCGTTTCCCAGCCCCAGAGTTCAAATGGAACAGCGATCCCGAGACCGCAGATTTTCGCTGCCTGATCCTCGTCGAGATGAGCGGAGATTTCCGCGACGGCAGATTCAACGAAGCGCTCCAGCTCTTTTGGGACTGGATACGCGTAAGTCGTACTTTGAAGCTGTCGAACGGTTCCGACCAGATCCATCAACACAAAGGTCGCGGAACGGCGGCCGAACTTGAATCCGATCGAGAACGCGCCTTCGGGATTCAGAGACATTGGGATCGAAGGCTGGCCGACTTTGCCGCGCAAAGGTTCTTCACGCAACAGGAGACCGTCGCGTTCCAGCTGCTTCATGATCACCGAGCTGGTCTGCGTCGAGAGGCCGGTGCGCCGTGCGATTTCCGCTTTCGACAGGCTTCCGTGGCTGCGAATCAGAGAAAGAACGAGCCGCTCATTGTAGAGCTTAAGGCCAGACTGATCCGTGCCCCGGCTCGTGTAGCCCGTTTCAGACAGAGATGGAGAAAATAAGCGGGACGTGCGAGGCATTCTGGTGAGTTCTGCTCGTGGGCAAATAGCTGGGGATTGCCGGCTGCGGGTATTTCTCGTTGTCGGCCGCAGCGCCACGGCGGGTCCGCAGTCAGGGCAGGAGAACTCTCAAAGTGCGAGGGAGCGAAGTCAAATGTTAATAATAAATCATTCCGAGTTATTTATTTGACAGTTTCGAGCGACTAGCAGAGTATTGGCCACTTTCGTTCCTTTCCGCGCCAGCGATGAAGTACCCCCCCCGGTCTCGCGCTCAGAGAATATGCGTAAAGGAGAGAAACCGTCGTATGAGCCCTAAGGATTATGCAGCAGCGATCCGCTCGGGAACACGGAGTTCCTGAAGCGCGCACCTGGCGAGCTCATGTGACGATCATTGCGGTTTACCCGTTAACTCAACTCAACCCCCAGATATATGGCTAACCAAATGCTAATGACGAACCCCCGCATCGTAGATTCCGGCGCATTAACCGCCGCTCAAAGAGACAGACTACCCAACCGATCGCGCACTGAGAGAGCTTTCAATCGGGCGCGGCAGGCGACTGCCGCCAGTTTGAGGGTGGCCCTCAGTGCACTCACGCTCACGGCGCTTGCTAGCGTTTGTGGCTTTACTTCGACGGCAGAGGCCGCCGGAGATCAGATTCTGATTGGTCTTGTTACCAAAACCGAGGTTAACCCTTACTTCGTTAAATTGCGGCAGGCGGCAACCGCCGAGGCCGAAAAGCGTGGCGCGAAGCTTATCTCACGATTCGGCAAGTTTGATGGCGACAATGAAGGACAGGTCGCTGCGATCGAAGACTTCATCAGCGCCGGAGTGAAAGGAATATTGATCACACCGAACAACTCCACCGGTGTGCTAGGGGTAATCAAAAAAGCTCGTGACAAGGGGATCCTTGTGATCGGTTTGGATACGGCAACTGACCCGCCCGATGCGGTGGACGCCACGCTGGCAACCGACAATTTCCAGGCCGGCGTTCTCCAGGGAGAATACGCGAAACGGGCGCTAGGTGGCAAGACTCCGAAACTGGCGATGCTCGACGGGACGCCCGGCGGTTCGGTCGACAATCAGCGGCACGACGGGTTTCTGAAGGGATTCGGCATCAAGGAAGGGGATCCCGCAATTGTTGGGAAACAGGACACGCATGGGGCGCTCGATGAAGGTCAGACCGCCATGGAGAACCTGCTGACGGCTCATCCGGACATAAACGTTGTATATACGATTAACGAACCGGCAGCGGAAGGAGCCTATGCAGCGATCAAGAAAGCTGGCAAAGCGAACGACATTGTCCTGACCTCGATTGATGGCGGCCGCCTCGGCGTGCAATATGTAAAAGACGGCAAGATTGCTGCGACCGTGATGCAATTTCCGAAGATCATGGCCACACGGGGAGTCGACTACGTCGTCGATTTCGTTAAGACCGGCAAGAAGCCGAGCGGATTCATTAACACCGGTGCGACGCTGATCACCGACAAGCCATTTTCGGATCTTCCCTCAAAAGACACAAAATTCGGCATCGAGAATTGCTGGGGCTAGGCGTCGGGTCGGCGATGTCGCGGTCTCGCGGATAAATCGATCAGACTCTCTGCGATGAGCTAGTCCATGGCGCGAAACGCAACTGCCTCGGAAAATCATGGCACGGTCTCAATTGGCCGTGTCATTTCGACTCCGCCGGTGGGGTCGGTTTTGGTTCTGCTGGTGTTTTGCGCCATTTTTTCGCTGAGTACGCACACATTTCTTGCCGTCGGAAACCTGTCGCTCGTCATCCAGCAGAGCGTGATTGTCGGGACACTGGCGATTGGGCAGACAATCATCATCCTTACGGGCGGAATCGATCTTGCCAATGGCGCCGTCGCCGTCCTTGGAACGATTGTGGCCGGTCGCCTGGTCGACGATGCGAATAACCCGGTGCTCTGCCTGCTGTTGGCGATGTTTTTGTGCACGCTGGTCGGAGTCATTGCCGGGCTGCTCGTGAGCCGGTTGATGTTACCGCCATTTATTGTTACCCTTGGGCTGCTGGGAATCGTGACCGCGGCAACGCGGTTGATTGCACAAGGCGGTGCGTTTCCGGTGACCGACGAATTGCTGGGGTGGACTGGTAACAGTTTTCCATTCGACGGCAGCGGGATCACGTACGGGATGTTGATAATGTTTGGTCTGTATGCGCTCATCTGGTACATGCTAAGCCAGACTGCATGGGGCCGTCATGTCTACGCGATCGGCAACAATCGTATCGCGGCTCGATTAGTCGGCATTCCGGTTCAGAACAGGCTTCTTTCGGTCTACGTCCTCGCTGCGTTCATCTACGGAATCGGGGCCTGGCTTGCGCTGGGGCGGATTCCGAACGCGGATCCGAATGCGCTCCAAACTGCGAACCTCGATAGCATCACGGCGGTAGTCATTGGGGGAACGAGCCTCTTCGGCGGGAGAGGGAGTATCTGGGGTACCCTTGTCGGGACTTTAATTGTTTCTGTTTTGCGCAATGGATTGACCCTTTCGGGCTTCGATCCGCTTTGGCAGGACCTGGTGACCGGTATTCTGGTCATCAGTGCTGTTGCAGTCGACCAGATTTCACGAGGGAAACAACGGTGAGTTCGCATATCAGTCCTATGAACATGCCGGTGAAGGGCGAGATCGTTCTCGAGGCTCGAAATATCGTTAAGCGATACGGGCATGTTACGGCACTCGATGGTGCGAACTTCGAATTACGTGCCGGGGAAGTCCTCGCCGTTATCGGTGACAACGGAGCTGGCAAAAGCACGCTGGTCAAAGTGCTCTGCGGAGCGGTTATCCCGGATGAAGGCGAGGTTTTGCTGGACGGTGTACCAGTTCATTTCCAAAGCCCGTTGGATCCGCGCAATCGAGGTATCGAGACGGTTTACCAGGATTTAGCGGTGGCGCCCGCACTCGACATAGCGACTAACCTTTTCCTTGGGAGAGAAATTCGATGTCGGGGCATTCTCGGCTCCTGTTTCAGGTTGCTCGATAAGCGCCGAATGAAGCGAGAGGCGGAAAAAGAAATGGCGGAACTCAAATTTCGCCTTCCGTCGATCGACAGTGCAGTTGAGAATCTCTCCGGGGGACAACGCCAGGGCGTAGCCGTTGCGCGCGCCGCTATCTTTGGTCGACGGCTCGTCATTATGGACGAGCCGACAGCCGCGCTTGGAGTGCGCGAGTCGGGCGAAGTGCTGAACCTGATCCGGACCATCCGCGACAGAGGTTTGCCCGTGCTCTTAATCAGTCACAATATGCCGCACGTCTTTGAGCTCGCGGACCGGATACACATTATGCGACTCGGACGGCGCGTTGCTCTAACAACGCCGCAAGAGCACACGATGGGTGAAGTTGTCGCTATCATGACGGGCGCGATGCCTGGGAACGAACGCCCTCCGGGTGCCGATGCGCCGTCTGAGAGCTAACCCCGATTCTGCCCGCTTCAAGCTGCTTTCCGAGCGGCGTTTGCAAAATGTGTTGCCAGAAGCGCCGGCAAAACACACAATGCCTCGGTCGATCTTGGTGTTATCCGTTTCTCTGCGGCAATCAATCCGCGTCGACTGATGCGCGACTCTGAGCGCTCTCGGAACCCCAATTAGTTGTGGTTTTATGGCTTGCCTTACCCTACAGGTTGTGTACAGTGTGGTTTTATTATGTTGTCGAAAACAGAACTCTTGCCTGTAAAGGATCGGCTGAAAGACGCTGGCCGGCATCTCGCCTACGTCAAAGGGAGCCTGCCGCACATCAAATGCGTGGAAGACAAGCAGATCGTGAATGATTTGGTGGAAGCGATCGATGCGCAACGCAAAGCCATCGAGCAGATGCTGGAAGTTTTGGATGTGGTAGCGCGTCACGACTTCTTAAACGGCAGAATTCAGGAACTTCATGGGTCCGACCGAAGGTTGTCAGACAGAAAAGAATTAAGGAAAAGGATGGTTCGCGGTGAGGCTGCCGAACCGGCCCAAGCCGTGTTTCGAGTTGCGGAGGAACAGGAGTTGATCTCGACGGAGCAGACAGAGGCCACCGCGGCCTGACTGGCATTTCTCACGGACCGAAAGAATCGGGCAGGTTATAACTTCGGGGTCCGGCGGGCACTATCCCGGCCTCGGAGTCGTTGCAATATAGGTCGATGGCGGAGGATTGGCGATTTCCTTGGTGACGAGGACATAATGGTAAACCGCTGCTTGTTCACCGGAGTGGAGTTGCAAGACGTTGTCGAGAATCATCCGTTCGGTTTTGGTCATGCGACGGTGAAGAAGGAGGTGCTCTTGCCAAGTGGTCGTGACGGCTTCGAGCCTGAATACGGAACGGTTGGCGAGACTTTCGTAAAGTCGGACGCTGGAGGCTCCATTACGCAAATAGACCAGTCGCAATTCACGCATCAGCTCGAGGAATGTTTTGCGATCCTTGGCCTCAACGGTCAGTTCTGCGACGACCGCGATCGGACCGTCGTCAGGGTCGAGAGCCTCGGGGAACGTTGGGATGCGGGGTGGTAGCGCCGGTTCGGAATCGAGTGATTTGATAAAGTCAATCGAGAGCGGACCGGCGAGAGCAAGATTCAAGCAGACGAGCAGCGTCGCAAGCAGGAGCGTGTACTCGAAGCCTGTAAAAGCTGCAGCGGCGCCCCATGCGAGACCGCCGAGAGCGATGCCTCCCTGGGAGACCATAATCTGTGCGGCGTTAAGCCGTCCGCGAGTCCATGCGGGCATTGCCTGCTGAGCCACGACCCAAAGTTCTGAGGCAGCAAGTGTCCAACCCAATCCGCCGAGCGCTGCGACACCGATGAAATTTTCGACGTGACGAATCGCGGCCATGAGAATGTAGACCGCTGCGAGCAGGAGGCTTGCAATAATTGTTACGTCATTGGAACTGAACCGTTCTCTGGCCCAGGGAACGACGAAGACCGCACCCAACAACGATCCGATCGCCATGCTCGTGAACAAAATTCCGAGGTGCGCCGAGCTCAGGTGAAGCGCCTTGAGGCCTACTGCCGGGAGCAGCGCCGGAATGACCGATATTAAAAGTGAAAAGAGGAATGCTCGCAACAACACCACTTGGATCCCGCGGCTGTAACGAACATAGCGTATCGCTCCGACGAACGACTCAATGATGCTTTCGGTGGGTGCCCTGTTTCTTTTGCGCGGGTTAGCCCAGCTCAGAATGGCAATGAGCACCAAAAGAAACCCGCACGCGTTGAGCGCGAAGACTGTGTTCGCGCCGAGCAGCGGGAGCAAAATCCCACCGAGGGCGGGTCCGAGAACGCCGGATATATTCATCTGCACACCGCCGAGCGTGACTGCCGAAGGTAGCTCTTCCTTAGTTACCACGTCGGGGATTACCGACGTCCAGGCCGGTGCGTTACAGGCAAACCCGACGCCCAACAGGAAAACAGCAATCAGGATGACGGCGGGGCTCAAGAGCCTGAGCATTCCCAGCACTGCAAGTCCGCCAGCCGCAGCAATCAGCCAGCCATGCATTACGCAAAGCAGGTTTTTGCGATTGATCATGTCCGCCAAGGCGCCGGCGGGGAATGTGAAAAGAAAAAACGGGAGCGAGGCCGCGGTCGACAACAGAGAGAGGAAGAGCGGCGACGGTGTGAGCGTGTTCATCGCCCAGGTCGCAGCCATGTCGTGAGCGGAAACGCAGCACCCGGAGACGACGCTTGCCAGCCAAAGACTCCGGAAGACAGGGTTTCGGAGTGCGAGCCAGGTAGAGGTTGAAGAAGTCCTCATTAATCAGTCAAAAGGAAACGCGAGGTCGGATTGAATGTCCGGCTATTCAATAGCTTCTTCGTGGTTTTGGAAACGAGATAAATATGTTGAGCGCAGGATTGCCTGCAAAGAACGGATGGCAGGGAAGGATTGATAGGTCGTTGCCGGCACTCCGTGCACATTTCTCACGGGAGGCGTGAGAAATGCAGGCTAGCTGAACGTTTCACAGGTCTGCGAGCTTGTGAAATGTGCTCTTGAACGCCGGAGGCGCGACAGAAGTGCGCACCAACAGTAGGGTGAAAGTCTCTATCGGACAGTGACACTGGTCTGTCCGTCGCGGAAGGCAACTCCGATCCCTATCGACCAGCGAAATTTTCCTGAATCCGCTTAAGCTTCGTGCCGTGCTGTCCAGACATGATCAACCGGTATCCTGGCCGGATTCCCGGCG
>CAZMNG010000144.1:0-7838 GCA_964567505.1 uncultured Chthoniobacterales bacterium | reverse complement strand
GGCGTTGGACATACGCGGTCCCACTTCGACCAGGGGGCGATGACCCATGGCCAATTGCCGAACGCGCTTGGACACGAGATTGACTAACAGGGCGGTGTTTGGAATGATTTTTGACGCTTCCTCAAGAAGTTGGCTGGACATACGGTTAAGCTTCCCCCGACCCGGCAGAACGCACAGGACACAGGGAGGAGGAAACTGTGGACGGAACGCTGATTTGTCAAGCGGTTTTAGTTCGAAAGGAACGCAATATGCTCTGCAGTGAGCGCGCCGTTTGCCGCGTCTAACGATTCTTCAAAGTCGGCTACCTTCTTGGGGCCAATGATGGGAAAAACCGGAAACGGGTGGCCCAGCAGATAGCCGAGAACAATCTGGCCTGTGCTGAGTCCGGTTTCGGATCGGAGTTTCTGTATGCGTTTGTAGCGCTCTTCATTCTTTGAGCTGTGAAACAGTGCTCGCACCAGATCGGAGGCTTGCGCGATCGTCCCGTTTTCCAGGCGGCGGAAGTATCCGTTGGCTTGAGGCGTGTACGGGAACGCAGCGATCTGATGACGAGCATGCCATTGAGCAAATGATTCATCCGTGTAAGCCCAGGTTGGATCACCTTTTGAGGCGTCCGCTCTCGCCAGGCTCCATTGATTCTGAACCCCTACAAAGCCCTGGATGCCTAGTTTTTCCGCCGCAACTCTGGCGGCTTCCGCACGAGCTTCGGTAAAGTTGGAGAAACCGGCGTAGCGGATTTTTCCGGCTTTGCGAAAATCCTCAAGCATGAGAATGATCTCCTCGATCGGAGTGCCGAGATCGTCCCGGTGAAGCCAATAAAGATCGGCGCAGTCGATGCCGAGACGTTGAAGGCTCGAATCCAGATCTGCTTCGACGACCGGTTTGGACATACGGGGTTTGTCCATCGCGTTCAGTCGCGGATACGCTCCTTTGGTCGAAATAATTATTCCTTCACGATTCTTGCGCTTGCGGAGCCAGGCCCCCAGAAACGTTTCGCTTCGATGATCGCCGCCCGGCAGCCATGAGGCGTAGATCTCGGCGGTATCCAGCACATTTCCGCCCGCATCGAGGTATTTTTCGATGATGTTTGCGGAAAGTGCATCGCCGACCGCGGATCCAAATTCTGCGGTCCCGAGGCAAAACACGGACGCTTCCAACGTTGTGTGGGGAATGAGGCGGGTCTTCATTGCGCCAAAAGTAGCACCATTTTGGTTAGTCTTCCGCGGCGTGCCGGACATAGGTGCTGACAAATTTTTCGCGGAACGCTTCAAATGTAGCGTTCTCGATGGAGTCTCGGATTCGATGCATCAGGTTGAGATAGAAATGGAGATTGTGAACCGTGATCAGGCGCAGGCCGAGGATTTCCTGCGCTTTGATCAAATGCCGGATATAACCGCGTGTGAATGTGCGGCAGGTTTTGCAGATGCATCCCTCTTCGATCGGGCGTTCGTCGAGACGGAACGGGTTGTTTTTCAAGTTGAGCGTGCCGGCGTCGGTAAAGGCAGTGCCGTTTCGTGCCAGGCGCGTTGGGAGAACGCAATCGAACATGTCGATTCCTCTAGCGACCATTTCAACGATCTGCGGCGGTGTTCCAAGCCCCATGGCGTATCGTGGCCGGTCCGCGGGGAGAAAAGGTTCGCTGGCGTCGATTGCCCGCATCATTTCATGCTCCGGTTCGCCGACGCTCACGCCGCCCACGGCATATCCGTCAAACTCCATTTCGACCAGCGCCCGCGCGCTCTTTTCCCGCAGGTCGCTGAAGGTCGCGCCCTGAACGATGCCGAATAAATGCCGGCTCTTGTCCGAACTTTTGGCTGCGCTCCAGTCGCGACATCGCTGGGCCCAGCGCAGGGTGCGTTCAAGGCTGTCAGCGGCGTAACTGAATTCGCACGGATACGGGGGGCATTCATCGAACGCCATGACGACGTCGGATCCCAGGGTCTGCTGGATCTCCATGGAGACTTCCGGACCGATAAAGCAGGGAGAACCATCGATGTGATTATTGAAATGCACGCCCGCTTCGGTGATTTGGCGGAGCTTCGAGAGCGAAAAGACCTGGAATCCGCCGCTGTCGGTCAAAATCGGGCCATCCCAGCTCATGAAGCGATGAAGGCCGCCGAAATGTTGAATGACTTCCAGACCGGGTCTGAGGAAGAGATGATAAGTATTTCCAAGAACGATCTGCGCACCGACCGAGTGAAGTTCATCCGGCGCCATTGCTTTGACCGTACCCTGGGTGCCGACGGGCATGAAAACTGGCGTCTCGACGATCCCGTGCCGCGTAATCAATCGGCCGCGCCGGGCGCGCGAAAATGAATCGGTCTTAAGCAGTGCGAATAACATCGTGAAGCCCGCACTGAAACAAATTCCGGCCAGCGTTCAACCAAGAAACGCTTTGCGTCTCCCCAGGCATCTCTTAGTTAGCCCGAAAATCTCACAAGCCCAAGGGTCGTGTCTGCAGACCGGACATTTGCTAAGTCAAATGTCCCTCTGCAGACATGACCCTTGGTGGAAGGATACACGCTTTTCAAAAGTTGTGTTTGCCAAACGCTCGCAGCGCTCGAAGGTTATCCCATGGGCGCGATGAGACCAGGCGAAGCGGACGAAAAACCGGCTCAGAACGACCCAGCCGAGTTTGAAGTGGAAGAAGCGTTGGAAGAATCGTTTCCCGCAAGCGATCCTCCGGGGTGGACCCTTGGGCGCGAACAGGATGCAACTCCGGTCGAGCCGGAAAAAGAGTAGACCAGAGCACCGGACGAACAGGCGTATCGGCATTCACTCCGATCCGGCCTAGGCCGGATCGGAGCCTGGAGTTTGGACATTTCCAATGCCGCATAAGATCCGCCGGATCGGCGCCTGAGCTCCTGGCACCACCCGAAACAATCCGAACAGAAGACGACAAAGATCGCAGCGCGGCGAAGCCGCCACCAAGGGGGACGCGGTGCCGGCGTACCGGTGTGTTAAGGGGCCAAGGTAGAACAGGCGTCTCTGCCTGAGGCTAATGCACGAGCCGAGCGTAGACCTCCTGGTACTTTTGCGCCGTCTTTTCAATGACCTCGGGCGGGAGGCTGGGCGCCGGAGGAGTTTTATCCCAATCGAGGGTCTCGAGATAGTCGCGGACGAATTGTTTATCGAAGCTGAGCGGGCTTTTGCCGACGCTGTAGACATCTGCGGGCCAGAATCGGGAGGAATCGGGCGTCAGACATTCGTCGATCAGGATGATTTCATCGTTAAGAATCCCGAACTCGAACTTCGTGTCGGCAATGATAATGTCCCGGCTCGCTGCGTACAAGGTACCTTCGCTATAGATGGCGAGGCTCAGGTCGCGCACGGTGGTGGCATTTTTCGCTCCGAGGATCTCGCGGCACTTCGCCCAGGTGATGTTTTCATCGTGCCCGGAGGTCGCTTTGGTAGCCGGCGTGAAAATCGGGACGGGCAACTGAGCGGATTGTTCGAGACCTGCCGGCAGTGTAATGCCGCAAACCGTCCCGGATTGCTGGTATTCCTTCCAGCCGGATCCGGCAAGATATCCGCGAACGACGCACTCGACTGGAAGCGGGACAGCCTTCCGAACGATCATTGAACGGCCGCGAAGCAGGTCTGCATACGGCCTCAGGTTCTCAGGAAACTGCTCAAAATCCACCGTGATAAAATGGTTGGGGACCTGATGGAATTTCCCGAACCAGAATGCTGAGAGCCGCGTCAGTATCTCGCCTTTGCCGGGAATCGGGTCCGGGAGGACGCAATCGAACGCAGAAACCCGATCGGTGGCAACGATTAAGAGCGTGTCGCCCAAGTCGAATACTTCGCGAACCTTTCCGCTGCCGATCTTTGAGATACCAGGCAGATCGACGGACATGATGCCGTTCATTTTGAGACCTCGTTCAGTAACCGAATTACTTTGCGTTCAATCTCAGGAAGTGCTTCCTCAGGGTTCCGATACGGTAGATCAGGGACTTCCCAGTATTCGATGCGATCTTCCCAGCCGGGAAACTGCCTTACCATCATACTGAAATGCTCGAACCGATCCAGTGCGATGCGGCGGTTGGACTTCTTGAGATCCGATTCGGAAAGTTGCCTCCGTGAAAGACCGGTGTGTCGCAGTTCGATTCGGCGCGCCTCGAGCGCATCGATGGTGAAGGTCGACAGATCTCCTTCGGCCAAGTGAACTGCCAAGCCGCGAGAAAATGCGGTCCAGGGAATGTTCCGTTGTTCCGCATAATGATTAAAGACCGCTTCCGCGAAGCGGCTCCGGTAAAAGTTGCCCGTGCAAATAAACAGGACGCGCGGAGTTGTATCACCGGACTTGGAAATAGCGTGATCCACAGTAGTAAGCGTCTCGTTGATTTCTTTTCGGTTCAATCGGGCCACGGAAAACCGCCGTTGCGCCGTCGCCACATCTCACGCAAGTCGCGCGGACCTGCAACCAAGGAATTCCTATTTGCATCGAAGGGATTTGCTTATTTCGCAGAATGCCCGTAATTCGAGGGCGTAATGAGTTTTCAGGACCTGGGGGTGCAAGAAGCGTTGGTACACGGCGTGCAATCCCTTGGCTTTAGTGAGCCGACACCAATTCAGGAGAGATGTATTCCACTGATTCTCCAAGGGAAAGATGTGGTCGGATCGGCACAAACCGGAACCGGGAAGACCGCCGCATTCGCATTGCCGGTGTTGACCCGGCTCAAAAAACGCGGTGCCCCGAGATGCCTGGTGCTGGAGCCAACGCGCGAGCTTGCGATCCAGGTGGAGACGGCGTTTCAGTACTATGCGCGCTTTACCGAAATCGAGATAGGCGTGTTCTATGGCGGAGTCGGTTACGATCGCCAGAAGAGTCTCTTGGATTTCGGAGTCGACGTGATGGTTGCAACGCCCGGCCGTCTTCTGGATCTGCAGTCGCAGGGTCTGTTGAGACTCGATCGGATCGAGATCCTCATCCTGGACGAGGTGGACCGAATGGTCGACATGGGATTTCTGCCGGATGTCCGCAAAATTGTTAAGCTCTGTCCGGAGTCGCGTCAGACACTCCTGTTTTCAGCAACGATCCCGCCCGAAATAGAGAGTTTGTGTTCCTGGGTGTTGAAGAATCCCGAGATCGTCGAAATCGGCGAACGGCGGTCGGTTGCTGAGACGGTGACCCATGCATTTTTTCCGGTGGCGTCAGCCCAGAAATTCGATCTGCTGGTCTCGCTCCTGGATAAGACGCATTACGAAAGCGTGATTGTGTTCACTCGAACCAAACAGGCCGCCGATGAGATTTCGGACCGGCTCAAGCGATTGAAACATTCTGTCGCAGTTCTGCATTCGGATCGAAGCCAGACAGATCGCATTATCGCGCTCGACGGGTTCAAGTCCGGCAAGTTCGAAGTGCTGGTGGCGACGGATATTGCAGCGCGCGGCCTCGACATTGCCGGTGTCACGCACGTGATCAACTACGATATTCCGTTGCATCCGGAGGATTATGTCCATCGGATCGGACGCACCGGCCGGGCCGAGCAAGTGGGCGACGCTTTTACATTGGTGATCGCCGAAGAATTTAAAGCGATGCTGGACATCGAAAAGTTTGTCGGCCAGAAAATCCCGCGGCAGCGGTTGGACGGGTTCAATTATGTTTACACGGCACTCTTTGAAGAGCGCAAGGGATCTGCCAGACCGGTCAAAGGTTTCCGAACGAGCAAGGGTTATTCTTTCGGGCGCTACGGGCGTTGATTCGGGGACAGGAACCTAGGTTATCTCTCAACCGCCAGAATTTTCTCCACGGCGCGGGAGATACGAGGTCCATAAGTTAATCGAGTTCTCCATTCCTCCGGGATCGCATCGATTCCGAGATGTGCACCAAGCCAGGCCCCGACCATTGATGCGCGTCCGGCGTTGTCGCCTCCGGCGCGAACAACGGCGAGAATCGCGGCCTCGAAATTATCCGGGTGCTTGAGCAGGGCGTGGATTGAAGAGGGAAAGCTTTTTGGCAGGGGACATGATTGGCCGAATGCAAGCGTGGCGTCTGTGACGTCTTTGGCGACGAGGGCAATTGCCTGGTGAACCTGTAGACTGAGACCCGGGCCGAGCTTCGCGTCGAGCGCCTCGATTTTCTCTGTCGCACGAGTCAAAGCAGTTTGGACATCGTTTTTATTCAGGAGCTCGGCAAGCAAGAGAGCGTTGAACTTCATATAGGCGACCGCGTGTTCGTTGTTTTGGCAAACGCGCGTGGCTTGTTCAACAACGGTCAACAGATCCGGTTGCTTCCAGTACCGCACAACCAGGGCGCCAAGACGGGAAGCGGTCGCGAGTTGATCGTCGTCTGCGCCCTGTTGAAAGTCGAAATCGTCACCGGGTCTGGCTTCAACGAACTTCTCGAAATTCTCCAGCGTCCCCTTTGTCGCTTTATCGAGGTAGCCAGCATAGAGGTCAGGGTGAAAGGTTTCCGCGAAACTGCGTCCGAACGCGCGGGCGTCAAATTTCCCCTCTTTGGCGATCGATTCGAGCAAAACCAGCGCGCCATCTCCGTAGTGAGTCTGGTCACCGGGTTTTTTTCCAAAGTGATAGTGATCTTCTGCAGGCGCTTCGAATCCGTTAACGCCGTGCGGATAGAGCTTCCCGAAATCATCCAGATCGTAGATCCAGTGTGTGCCCAGAGCCGCTGCGTCTCCGACAAACTGGCCCCAGATGGCGCCTTTCAGGCGATCTACGTTCGTGACACTGGCAAATTCCTCCGCCGATTGCATGGCCAGTACGTTCGCGCGCGCCGGGTATCGGAGTCAAATGCGCAACACGCTGCAGGCCGGCAATCGACTTTAGCGGCGAAAAATTCATTGCCTGCTTTCGCTTGAGCCACAGCCAACAGTGGCCGATATAATCCGACCCAACGGATAGACAGTCGATGTGGAAACCGAAGATTTTTTGCATACTGCTTTTGTTGTTTTCTCTCGGAACCAGTCCGGCGGTTGAGAAAAAAGCGACCCACTCGAATCACAAAGCAGCCCATAGCCTTGCAAAATCGAATCACGGTGTAACAGAAACCCGAAGCCACGGAGTACATCGCCGGTACGCGCGACATCATCGGGCAAGCAGGTCGCAGGGACCGACGGTGGAGGCGGTTCCTGAGGAGGTCTTCCCTCCCGGCCACAAGTTTACCCCGGAAGAAAAGGCAGAGGCGAGCCAGATCGGGGCGCTTGAGCAAAACGGGCTCTGGAAGGAAGCGTTCAAAGCGGCGACGAAAGCCGGAAAAGAGCACCCGGAACGGTGGTGGCTACAGGCTGCGCGAGCGGCTGCTGCGTCGAATTTGAACCGGCCGAAAGATGTGATCGACGCGGTGAACACCGCGATTCAGAACAACGGCGGGGATGCGAACCGATTGAACCTGGCGCAGCTCTACACTCTGCGGGCGAATGCCTACAGCCGGCTTGGACGCAAGACGGATGCACTGACCGACTTCAGGGCTGCGATCAATCTTTCGAAGACCGATCCGATGTGCCGCGCCGGTGCCGCCTGGCTGTACGCGACGACTTCGGATCCGCAGATCCGGAATGGAGCCAATTCCGTCGCGCTCGCGACGGAGGCGGCGAAACTGACGCAATGGAAAGATGACACGGTGCTGGACGTTTTGGCCGCCGGGTACGCCGAAGCCGGTGATTTCAGCTCTGCTCAAAAGTGGGAAGAGAAAGCAATCCTGCTTGGAGGGGAAGAAGATATTCCATATTACCAGCGCCGGCTATTGAGCTACCAGGCCGGCAAACCGTGGCGAGAGAATTCGAATTAGCGCCATTCGTGCTTCGGGTACTTGCGTTGGAGCTCCTGTTTGATCTTGGGGAAAGCCTCTTTCCAGAACGATGAAAGATTTTGGG
>CAZMNG010000143.1:0-7860 GCA_964567505.1 uncultured Chthoniobacterales bacterium | reverse complement strand
GCGGCGCGCCGCATGGAGGTCGCTCCGGCAGATTGTTTAGTCCTTGAAGACAGCCCGGCGGGATTCGAAGCAGCAAAAGCAGCCGGAATGGATTACGTCGTCATCGGCCGGCCAAACCGCTCTTAGCACGAGAATTTCACCCTAGCGACTGCTGGAATACATGTTATTCGCGCGACCGTTTCCGCGCTTTTCCATGCCCCATTCCAACAGTCGTTGAGCGTCATCGAACAATAGCCGATGCGTGCCCCCGAGCTGAACCAGGATGATATCGTTGCCGCCCTCGGAGACACTCGAGACCAGACAACGACCGCTTGCCTCAGTGTATCCGGTCTTCATTCCGGTGAATATCGATGAACGCGTAACAAGCCTGTTCGTCGGCTCAAGAAAACGGTGCCGGCCCGAGCTGTAAGTAAAATTCAGCCCAGGCAATCGCATAAACTCTCGCAACGTCGAATTGTGATACGCCGCAAAAGCAATTCGCGCCATGTCGCGCGCGGTCGAGTATTGACCTGGTTTCGGTAAGCCATTCGGATTGACGAAATGGCTATTGTCAGCGCCGAGTTCGGCTGCTTTCTGGTTCATTAAACCGGCGAATGCCGCGATGCTGCCGGCATCGCATCTCGCCAGGCAGACCGCGGCGTCGTTGCAACTGTGCACGAGCATCGCAGCCAGGAGTTGCCGTTTTGTATAGGTCTCCCCCGGTCTGAACCCGAGTTTTGTCGGTTCGACCGCGCAATCCTCTTCCGAAACCCGAACCGCCCTGTCCAGTCCGCCATGTTCCGCTATCAGCAACGCAGTGAGAAGCTTCTGCGTGCTGGCGACCGGACGCTCGACGTCCGGGTTTTTGAAAAAGAGTACCGTGCCGGACTTGGCATCGATCATCATCGCAGAACTGGCAATCGTGACCGGGGCGCTTGCCGGAAAGATCGCCACCGCAGAAACCGAGACCGGAGTCCCAGCCACTGCGACCGCAGCATCCGCTTTGGAGCCTGCAGAGTCACGGCTGCTTTGAACCGGCTCAACCGGGCCGTTGGCGGAGTCGACTGGTGTTGCTCGACGGACTTCCGGATCGCGAGCTTTGCTTTGTTCGATCCCAACCCAGCAAATCCAAATGCCGAGCACCGACAACAGAATCCACCGCGCTAATTTCACTGGCGTCTTTTATTATAAATCCGGCCCTCGCGCAACTAGTCTGACGGATGTCGGTGTTCCGTGCGCATTTCTCACGGGGCAAGAAAAATGCGCGCGAGTGTACTGTTCCCGAAATAATTGTTCAGTCTTCTTCCGGATCGCGCTAAGATCCCCGCACATGAAGTTTCGTCTCGTTCGACTGGCCGCCTGCGGCGGATTGTCGATTCTCTTCGTTGGTTGTGCAGGACGTTCGCTCCCCGAGTACGAACCACCTCTAGAGCACAGCCAGTTCATGAAAGTGCGCACGACTGCGTACACCGACACTGAGCGCGATCACCTGCCCTACGGCAAATCCAATGCCGTCGGCACCACACTGCTCGGAGCCGGAGACGTTCGAAGCGCAGCTGCAGACTGGGCACGCTGGCCCGCCGGAACCAAGTTCGTTATTCTATCCACAGGCCAGGTCTACGAGGTCGACGACTACGGTTGGGCGTTATCGGGCCGGAACACAATCGATCTCTACTGCCCAAACTGGGCGGAAATGAACAACTGGGGCGTGCGCCGTGTCACCATCCAGATTCTGGAATGGGGCGACCCCTGGAAAAGCTATCGCGTCCTGAAACCGCGCCGCGACTACGCGCACGTCAGGCGGATGCTGAACGAAATTCGCAATTTCTATTAGCCGACTCACCGTCCTTAACCCGGGAACGGCGTGGGCGAGATAGTGAAGATCATCTTCTGGCAATCAGCCTTTGTAACACGATAAAGACTAACAACAGGCCTCCGATGAAAATTTTAGTCCACCAGCTATTCAGTGTGCCGTTGAACGTGATCATGGTTTGGATCAGGCCAAGTATAAGGACACCCATCAGAGTTCCTGGGACGAATCCGACGCCGCCGGTTAGCAGCGTCCCACCGATGACAACAGATGCGATCGCATCCAACTCCAGACCGACAAACGATGCCGGATTGCCGGATTGCATATAGAATGTCGAAACGATTCCTCCACCCGCGGCGAAGAATCCAGCAAGGGCGTAGGTACAGATTTTCGTTCGCCCAATCGGCGTACCCATTAACCGGGCGGAACTTTCGCTCGATCCGATCGCATAAACATTGCGTCCGAATCGTGTGAAACCCGCGACCAAGGTTCCGGCGATGACGCACCCCAGGAAACACATGGCAGTAAACGGCAGCACTGCCTTCGGGGCGACCAGAACCGAAAGCTGCGGCAGCACTTCGGCGTAAAACGGATGATCGATCGCAATTGATTCGGGATGGATAACAAAACCGAGGCCGCGCAGGCAGAACAAGCCGGCGAGCGTGACGAGAAAGGGAGGCATTTCAAAAAAGTAAATCAGGCAGCCCATGACAGCTCCGGCCAGGCTGCCGAGACAAAGCGCGATGCTCATCGCCAGGAATGGGTCGCATCCTCCTTGCAAGAGACTGGCAATGAGTATGCCGATAAAGGCCACCATCGAACCCACTGAAAGATCGATTCCACCGGACAGAATCACGAACGACTCTCCGACAGCCGCGATACCAACAAATGCGTTATCGCCCAATAGATTCACGATAACGCGAGGCGTCCCGAAATTTGGATAAAGCACAGAGCCGGTCGCAAAGACCAAAATCAGTACGACGGCCGTCGCCAGAAGCGGAATGTACTTAGGGTTTAGGCGAGTCATGCCGCGGAGCTGTTAAGACCTTGTGCGGTATTCGGCCGCTAATCTGCTTAAGAACCGTTCCCAGCGGTCGAAATAGCTGCACCATCCGCGTGCGAAACAAATCGCTTTGGAAAAGACAAACTCCAATAATAACGAGGGCCTTCGGTACAGGTGAGACGTCGGAACTAACATTTCGAGCGTATAACGTCGTCGTCAGAGTCTGGATAAACAGCGCACCGACGACGGCACCCACAAGATAGAAGCGACCTCCTTGTAACGATGTGCCTCCGACGACGACGGCCAGGATCGCATCCAATTCCAGGTACAAACCGATATTGTTTGCGTCCGCGCTTTTGATATTTGAGCACGCCACCAAACCGGCAAGTCCGGCACACAGCCCGGAAAACGTGTAGACCAGGAATTTGACCTGTCTGGCGTTGATTCCGGAGTACCGACTGGCTTCATAATTATCGCCCACGGACTCGATAAAGAGCCCAAGCGCGGTACGCCGAACCAGGAAAAGCGTAAGCACAAGCATCACAACCACAAGCGTCAGCGTAAATGGCAGCCCGAAGAGGTGCCCATTACCTAGGTAGACCATCGTTGGATCGAGGAAATTGATAATCTGTCCTTCCGTGATCAACTGAGCGACGCCACGCCCTGCAACCATCAACACTAACGTTGCAATAATTGGTTGGATTCCGAACCCGGCTACCAGCAGACCATTCCAAGCGCCGGCCACCACGCAGATAACCAATGCAGCGGCAATCGCTACGCCAGCCGGCTGGTGCTCAGTCACCAACAGGCGCGATGAGACCGCCGCCGAAATTGCCATCACGGCGCCGACCGAAAGATCGACACCACCCGTAGCAATCACCAGGACCATGCCAAGCGACAAAAGCATGACTTTCGCTCCCTGATTGAGCACATCGATCCGCGAACCGTACAAATGCCCGTCCAACAGCTGAATATGAAAGAAACCAGGAGTGAAAAACTGATTGAACAGGAGCAGCAGCCCGAGCGCGCCAACTGTCCAGAAGATCCTTTGACGGCGCAGCGAGTAGAGGATCGCGCTAAACACTATCCAGAATAGCAAGTCGGACACCCAATTGATCATGCAGCCGGACGCTCCATATCGGCAGTTGCGATGGACTGCATAATCGCTTCTTCTGAAATCTCCGCCTCGGTCAATTCCCCAACTTTTCGACGATCGCGTAAAATTACGACGCGCTGACTTTGGCGGACAATCTCTTCGAGTTCCGAGCTGATAAACAGCACCGCCAACCCGTCCAGCCGAAGCGATTGAATCAACTTCTCGATCTCCGCTTTGGCTCCGACATCGATTCCGCGGGTAGGTTCATCGAGAATAAACAACTTCGGTTCGGTCGCAAGCCATCTGGCGAGCAAAACCTTTTGCTGATTTCCGCCACTGAGATTCCGAACGAACTGCTCCCGGCTGGGAGTCTTGATGTCAAGCGACTGAATGAAGCGATCAGCGACTTTTTCCTGCTCCGCAACCGGTAATCGCCGCCAGGGTCCCCGGCTCGCTTGCAATGCCACAACAATGTTCTCCCGGACAGTCAGATTGGGAATAATCCCGGCCATCTTTCGGTCTTCTGGCGTCAACGCAATGCGATAGCGGATCGCCGCACGCGGCGAATTGAACTTCACCGCTCGACGGTTGATAAAAACTGTGCCCTGGTCCGGCCGGTCGACTCCGAAAAGCAGGCGAGCCGTTTCGGTCCTGCCGGACCCGAGAAGACCCGCCAGCCCAAGCACCTCGCCCGGTCTGATCTCGAGATCAAGCGAATGAATAAATCCTTTTCGACCCAGACCCTTCGCTTCAAGCATCGGCTGATCAGAGCGGATCGTCGCACTGCTCGCCCGGTTCCGTCCCAATGCCTCGACCTCCAGGACATCCTTGCCGATCATATGGGAAACGAGTTTGATGCGCGGAAGCTCCTTGGTCGCGAAACAACCGACTCGGCGGCCGTTTCGTAACACCGTGATCGTGTCGGAAATCCTGTACACCTGCTCGAGAAAGTGGGTGATGAAAATGATGCCGAGACCCCCTTCTCGAAGTTTCCGAAGTTTCTTGAACAGCTCTTCGACCTCCGTCTTATCAAGACTTGACGTCGGTTCGTCCAGGATCAGCAGTTTGGCGGAGATATCGAGAGCACGAGCGATGGCTACCATCTGTTGAACGGCGATCGAATACGAGGAGAGCTGGCGCTCAAGATCCAGCGAGAGGTCAAGTCGACCTAGAGCGGCCCGAGCTCGCTTAGCAATCGCTCCCCAACGGATGGCGCCAAGCAAAGTTGGCTGGCGGCCAAGGCCGATATTTTCGGCGACCGATAGGTGAGGGATCAGATTAACCTCTTGATAAACAGTGCTGATACCAAGCGCTTCCGCCTCCCGCGGCGATTTCGGCACAATGATTTTGCCCTCCAACCGCGTTTCTCCGGCGTCTCGAGGAAAAACTCCGGTTAAGACTTTAATGAGCGTGCTTTTGCCAGCGCCGTTTTCTCCCATCAGCGCATGGATTTCGCCGGCCTGCACCGTCACATCGACCGCATCCAATGCCTTGACGCCGGGGAACCCTTTACTGAGAGCTGTTACCTCTAAAAGCGGAGTAGCCACTTCCCGATATAACTACAAAATTCGGGCGCTCGTCCATTCGGTTCGAGCGCCCGTTTTGAGACTTCAGAAGCTATTTTAGTACTTTCTGTTTGGTAGCTCTGCGGCGGCCTGGGATTGTTCGTAAACCCCTTCCTGCGTGACTACGCGCGTCGGTACCGGCTTTCCTGCGGCTACTGCCTCGATCAGGTCAAAGAGCTGCGGTCCAAGGAGCGGATTGCACTCCACGGTGACGTTCAGTTTGCCGTCTTTCATCGCCTCGAAGGCTCCTCTGACGCCATCAATTGAAACAATTTTAATATCGACACCGGGTTTAATGCCGGCCTCTTCCATCGCCTGGATCGCTCCCAAGGCCATGTCGTCATTGTGCGCAAAGAGCAAGTTAATATCTTTGGCGTTGGGCGCTTTCAAGAACGCTTCCATCACTTCTTTGCCTTTCGCTCGCGTGAAGTCGCCGCTTTGAGACATGATAATCTTCATATCCGGATGATCAGCCAAGACTTCTTCAAAGCCCTTCTTGCGATCAATTGCCGGTGCTGATCCGACCGTGCCGACCAACTCAGCAATATTCGCCTTGCCGTCCGTAAGCTTCACCGCCTCTTTCCCTGCGCGACGGCCTTCCTCGATGAAATCCGAACCGATGAAGCACGCGTATAGCGAAGGGTCCGAAACCTTCACCGCGCGATCCGACAGCACCACCGGGATTCCGGCCTTCTTTGCTTCCTGCAACACCGGTTCAAATCCGGTCTCGACCACGGGTGAAAACGCGATCACGTCCACTCCTTCGGCGATAAACGACCGGATCGCTTTGATTTGGTTCTCTTCCTTCTGCTGGGCATCCGAGAAACGGAGGTCAATGCCTCTCTTGGCTGCTTCGGATTTGATCGATTCGGTGTTGGCGGTGCGCCAACCGCTCTCGGCACCGACTTGAGAAAATCCGACAACGAGCTTTTTCTTGGGTTGGTTGTCGTCGGCGAATGTTCTGGCTACAGAGCCGGCACACAGCACCGAGAGACCTATCAGGCAGACAAGACGACTAAAGAATCTGATTTTTTTCATTTTTTTCCGGGGGCTTTAAGATGTTCTGAGGGGAGCTTTTTTTTGAGTTCGGTATACGATCACGAACATCGTGAACGTTCACGGATCATGGCACGCTTTGCGCCCTAAGAAAAGACAAATCAATCCGGAATCCCTAAGAAATTTGCACTGGTGTTCGCCGGGAATGCCCATCATTGATCCCAATGCGACGTGTGCTTTTCCGCTCGATGAAAGTCGGGTGTATGGTTCGGGTAGCGTTCTGGATTCCGTTCAAGCGATCCACCAGGAATTGGACACTGATTTTGCCGAGAGTCACGAAATCTTGCTTTATCGTCGAAAGCGGCGGCCCGAAAAATCCGGCTTCTGGGACATCGTCAAACCCCACAATCGAAATATCGTCCGGGATCCGAATTCCACTTTCCTGGAACGCCCTGATTGCTCCCAGAGCCATTTGATCGTTCGCCGCGACAATCGCAGTGAATTTTCCCCAGCTTTTGGCGAGCATTTTTTTTACAGCCTCGAAGCCCGATTCAGCGGACCAATCTCCTTGCACGAGCGGACCATGCTCCAGCCGCGCCGCCTTAATTTCCTTCTGCCAACCTAGATGACGCAACTTAGATGCCCGCCAACCCGGCGGTCCCTGCAGATACGCGATCTTTTTGTGATCGCGCTCAATCAAATGCCTGGTCGCTATCCGGGATCCCAATTCGTTATCGATCAGTACGGATGGAGCTTGAAATCCGAAATCGGAATCCACCGCAACGAACGGGACGTTACGGGATAAATCCTGCAGATCACGAAGATCGACTTGCAGCGGCAGATGAATAAGGATCCCGCAAACTTGATAGGCGCAAAGTTCATTTACGGCGCGACGAATCTCGTCGATGCTCTCCTCAACGATTCCTCTGAACATGAATCCGAAGCCGAGCTCTTTGACGCATTGCTCGGTGTTCGTCAATACCTGCGCGGGACCGTAATAGGCGGTTGCGAATGTAACCAAGCCGACCGTCGTCGACCGTCGACTCCTGAGTTGCCGGGCTGTCATGTTCGGCGTGAACCCGACCTCTCTCATAATCTTTTGGACACGCTTCCTGGTCCTCTCGGAAACGTCCGGCATGCCATTAATCACTCGAGACACCGTCTGATAAGAGACTCCCGATAAGGCCGCGACGTTTTTCATCGTGACCTTTTCGCTGCCTGGAGCTCCGGACGACCGCATACCGATTTTCAAGGAGGCTATATTCTATATCTATATCAGACGAAATGATGTTGGCCCGTCTGCTGGAGACGCTTAAGAAAGTCGACCCAGCGCAGGGCGTCAAGAACGATAACCTGTTTCTTCCTGATCCAGGCTAATTTAGACTCGTGAGATCTTCGAGTTAGTTAGCAC
>CAZMNG010000142.1:0-7887 GCA_964567505.1 uncultured Chthoniobacterales bacterium | reverse complement strand
AGTCGGGGAATAGATCCGCCGGGAAGTGGTGCTTTGAGAGGGGCGATGACGCTAGGACGCCCTCCTTTTCCCTACGATTCCATTTAATTCAGATTCCGAAGCTGCCTTCGGTAACTTCGGAATCTGCCGCATCAGGCGCGGCCGAGTCTCCACCTGCGGAGGAACAATTTTGTTCCCCCGCAGGTGGCGGGGTTAAACCCCGAAGAGGTGCTCCGAATGATTTCGGAGCACCGGTTTCGGCCCGGGGACGAATTCCGAAAATCGGAATTTGGGTTTAATAGATAGGCATGAACTACCAGGAAGCTGTGATCTGAGGGTGAAGGGACTCAAGGGCCTGGGCATAAGCATGCTAAAGAATTGCCGCCAGTTCTACCGGACCTACCCTCAAATTCGCCAATCACTGACTGGCGATTCCCTCTGAAGCAGAAATTCGCCAGTCGGCGATTGGCGAATCCAGTCAAGACCCGGCAGCGCTGCCGCAGGCGGTACACGACCAAGGACTCCGGCATGACCCCAGTTAGCACAGTATTCGGCCCGAGTTGAGGTGCCTAATCAGCGATGGAACCGATTCGGCTGCCAGACGGAGGGTCCCCAGACGTTCCTCCTAATGAGGACCTAGCTCAACGGGCAATCGCCTCGAGCCTGAGGCCGCTGGTCTTTGGTCCCCAGAAACCGACGATGGCGAAGACCAGGACCATGGCTGTGGCGATGAAGACGAAGACCCCGGTTACGCCGTAGTTTGCCAGTAACGCCGCGATGATGAAACCGGTGAAGATCGAGCTGAATCGGCTCCAGGAATAGACGAAGCCCACCGCCTGAGCGCGGATGCGCGTCGGATAAAGCTCGGCCTGATAGGCATGGAAGGAGAATGACAACCAGTTGGTCGCCAGGGTCACTGGGATGCCTGCCGCGACGATGCCAACTGCGCTGGTCTGCTGCGAGAAGATCAGGCCGAAGACGGCGATGGCGATAGCTGCCCAGGCGACCTGCCATTTGCGTTCGAATCTGTCGGCGAAAGCCATGCCGAGCAGCGGCCCGATTGGATTGGCGATGGCGATGATGAAGGTATATTCGAGCGATTTTGTCGCGGTGATGCCTTGCGACAGCAGGAGCGTCGGCACCCAGGTGGCGAAGCCGTAGTAGCCGATCGTCTAATGAACTGGTTGAAGGCGAAAGCCCGGCCGCGGGTCTCCCGCGGGACCAATTCGGAAATATACGTGTCGATATTGACCAGCTCAACACCAATGCCGATTGACGCGATGAAGCGCCAGAGGTCCATGCTCATAGCCGTGGTTTGGAAGGCCATGATCAGCGTGCAGATCGAATACCAGAGCAGCGAAAAGGTGAAGATCGACCTGCGACCGAGACTGTCGGAGAGGTGGCTGAAGACGATGGTGCCGAGGAACAGTCCGGCGAACTGCGCGGCGACGAAGCTCGCGAAGCCAGTCATGCCGAACAGCGCCTTGGTCGTCGGCGTAAAGATGCCGCTTTTGAACAGGCCGAGCGCGATATAAGCGGTCAAGAAGAGGTCGTAGAATTCGGAGAAGCCGCCGAGCGACAGCAGAACAACGAGATTGCGAATATAGCGAGACTTGGGCAGACGATCGAGCCGCGCCGCGATGGTTACCGATCCACTACTCATGATTGGGCTTTTCTCAATTTTTTTCCCTGCTGGATTGACAGTAAATATCCGATCGGAGAACTGGTAGTGTTGCAACTGTGGAATTGACGGCAGCTCGGTGCGATAATCGTGCGGGTTAGGTTTCGATTCCAAACATGCCAGCAATAAGGCGATGGAGCAGACGGACCTTCACACCTACCGCACTCCAGCGCGCCTTGCCTTTGCGGATCATATGAATCGCTTCAAAGCCGCCGATCATACGCCAAGCGGCCCAAAAGGACCGGAAATGTTGGCTCGCCTTGATCCGGCGTTTGATAGCCCTATGATCCTGTTCCAGGACGTTGCCAGAGGTACTGCACCGTCAATGTTGGCAGTTCTCCTCCAGAGCGTCCTCGACTTTGAGTTGCACAATCGCCGACGGATAACCGGCGTGCTTGTCGGTGTTGATTACCCGCGGCGCCGGATGCTTCTCACCGCCGAAGGCATTAGCCAGGAAGTGCTCAGCGGCCGCTGGATCGCGTTTGGCCGAGAGAAGGAAGTCGATCGACTCCCGATTGAGGGTAAGCGAAGTAACTGAGACCTGGCGCACGCTGTTTGGGGAGTTCCGCAGGCATTCGGCAAGGACGCGGCGGGCAGGAGTGAAACGCGCACAAAGAATTCAGCGATCAGCTTCTTCATCTCCGAAATCCGCAATCTGCGTTCTCCCTCGACCGAGAAATGTCCATCGGTGCGAGATTTGCTGGCCAAAAGAGTTCAAATGCGGAATCGATAACGAGGACGCTCAATCGGCGGTCTCCGCCACACGTCGTGCAATCTTCTGGCTGCCGCCGCTTAAATTCCTCGACTTGGCCCGTCCACACACTTCAGCAAAATTCGACACAGCAGAGTGGGCTTGGTTAGTCGGAAGAATATCTTCGGTTTTCTTGCGCTCGGTGAAACTCGGCGTCAAAAAAACCTGTGTACAAAGTGGCAGACGGTTATGCGGCCCGATGAACGGCTGAATCCGGAAGCAATCAACCACCTGAATTTTTGCACGCTACCACACTCGCACCCCTGGAAACGCCTCCCCGCGAATTCCGTATCGTCGAAATTTCCGTCTTCGCGCCACCGGGAGCGAGCAAGGCGGAGCAATCATTTGAATCACACACTTACAAGGCGTTCGACGTCAATCTGCGATGCCCCGTAACCTTGAAAGTCATCAGCGAGCGATACGTCGGTGATGAGTCGGCGCGGCTCCGCTTTTTACGCGAAGCCCGCGCAGCCGCCAGAGTCCGTCACCGAATGTTGCCTCCGTATTCCACCTGGGCGCAACCGCTCAAAACTACTTCTACGCGATGGGTGCTTTGGCAAACAAGGACGTCAACGTCGTCACCATTGTTGCCTGGGCCGGTGTCGGAAAGTCCACGCTGATTAACCATTGGCTCCGACGGATGGCTGCCGAAAAATATCGTTCTGCAGAGCTAGTTTTCGGCTGGTCTTTCTATAGACAGGGCACGAGCGGAGAGACTTCGTCTGCAGATGATTTCCTTGATGCGGGTCTCGCCTGGTTTGGAGATCCGGATCCGCGGCTCGGAACGGGGTGGGAGAGGGGTGAAAGATTGGCCAAGCTCGTTGCGTGTCGCCGAACCTTGTTAGTCCTGGATGGTCTGGAGCCGCTCCAAAATCCGCCTGGCTCACAAGAAGGGCGATTCCGTGACCCTGCTCTGCAAGCGCTCTTGCGTGAGCTTGCTGCCTTCAACAAGGGGCTTTGCGTCATTACCACACGGATACCGGTCGCTGACAGCGTTCTTTATGGCCGGAGTCGTGCCAACGGGCGGTTGCGTAGCACTGGCCGGCGCGCGGAGATCGCCTGATCCACAATGTCCGCCGCCAGTGCGAGACCGTTCAAATGGGCGATCTCCTGCTGGTAGCGGCGCGCCTTCTCTCGATAGGCAGGTTCCCGTAAAACGCGCTGTATCGCCGCGCCAAGCCGCTGAACGGAAAGCTGCGACGGCGCCACGACTTCCGCCACCCCGAGCCATTCGAGCCGACTCGCAATACCCGGCTGATCGTTGGTGATCGGAATGGCAACCATTGGCACGCCTTGGCTCAAGGACTCAAGGGCTGTATTCAGCCCTGCATGCGTGATCGTCAGCGTGGCGCGCTTGAGCAGCTCGATTTGTGGCGCAAATGGCACCACGACCGGCGCGCCGGCAAAAGCGGCAGCTGGTGCCTGATCACGGCTACCGAGCGAAAGCACAAGCTGCGCATCCAGTCCCGCGCAGGCCTTGGCGAGAGTTTCGAAGATCTCCCGCACCCGGTTCTGAAGCGTGCCCATCGACGCATAGATCATGGGGCGGCCATCCAGTTTCTCCCACGGGAACAGCGTTCGCTCGCCACCACCAAGTGGATCGTGCCACGGTCCGGTGTAGTGAAAACATTCGGGCAACGTCTCCCGCGGGTAGTCGAAAAATGCTGGCTGCTGCGCAATATGGGCCAGGGCCGGACCCTCACCCAGGTTGTCGCCCTCCAGCAGCCGCAGCCCGTGCTCCGCGCGATAGGTGTTGATTTCGGCGATGATCGGCTCGACCAGCCAGCGCAACAAGGCGTTTCCGGCGCGGTTGCGCACGCGCGCGAAAAACCCGCGTGTGAACCGCCAAGGCATAACCGCTGGCGGTAAGGTCGGGTCGAGATTCATCGCGAGCGCATTGCACACCGTTACTAGCGACACCCCGAGCACTTCCGCAACCGCGTTCCCAGCCGGCACTGCTTGGTCTACGAGCAGCGCGTCGATTTTCGCCGCACGAATCGCGTCCGGCGCTTCGCGCAAGAGCGTCGCCGCGCCACGCCGGAGTACCTCGACCGTGAAGCGAACTGCCTGCAGCCCATTCAAGCGACCCAGCTGCGCGGTGGCTTCGCCCATCGCCCCTTCTGGAAACTCGTGTTCGCCGATCACGACAAAGCCCAAGCCGGCTTGCTGCGCCTTTGCGCGAACATCGGCCCGCGCCACGACCGTGACGTGGTGGCCGCGCCGCTGGAGCTCGCGCCCGAGCGTTGTCATCGGATTCAAATGCCCGGTCAACTCCGGGCAAATCAGGCCGAGGTGAGCCATAAGCGCAGAGCATAAGGACAGAACGCCCAGACGTCAGTGCGATTCTGTCCAAGCAATGTGTTTAGAGTTGTAAGCGTCCCCGCCCAGGACCGTGCGAAAAGTTCATCCCTTCGGCAAAAGTAAAAGCAGTTTCTCTAGGCATCCTTGCTTGAATCAAGCAGAAGCAGCTCGTTTGCAAATGCGCGGAGGAACCCGAATCAAGCTGCTCCCGTGATATCATAGATCATCCGAAGGTCAGTACCGGGAAAGAGAGTGCCGGTGGCGTTCAGTTCGGTGCAGAGGTGCCGAAGGGCTTCGTTATGCCGGCGCGCCGCCAGCGGTCTTAGACATATCGCTAGCCTCCTTTGCTCAAAGTTCGGCACCAAGTCTGCGAGACCTTTGAAAATTTCTCTCAGGATGGAATCGGCACTTTCGTAATCAGGTAGGGATATCTGTGCATATCGTCATTGATGTCGCGCATAAGGTGGATCAGGCATTTCTGCTGCGGGCATTTAAAGGCGTCATAGACCGCATAGAAGTCGGAGACCAGAACACCACGAAAATCCTTCAACAGTGCGTGGACCATATCTCCCTCACGGGTGTCGCTGTAGAGGAAGACGACATCTTCTAAGCTTGCTAACACCCAGACGAATCCTGATTTTCCAATCAGCTGCGCCTTTGTTTCATCTGCATGGACCAGTGAGCCTCGCGCTATCCTACCAATTAACTCCGCAACCGTTTTTGTATAAAGCTCCGCGAAATCTGACTTGAACGTGGAAACGATGGATCCGGTCAGATCGAAATGGAATAGTTGGTTTAATGACTTGGCAACGGTGATTCCCGAGATTCTGAGCTGGATCAACTGGTATGCGGCGAATGCACGAAGATGCAGCCCATATTTGCGAAACGCGAACTTAGTTGTACCAGGCGGTCGTACAAGACACTGACATTTTGCGCAGTACCAGTTTGCGCAGATGTGTCTTGTGACTCACGCTTTTACGCCGCTATGTGTGAATCGAATATCGTGCACAAAGACGGCAGTTGTACCGCCTTTGATAAGGGCGGCGCCTCCACAGTATGTACAGGAAACCGGGTCGAAGTACCCTCGCGTATGCTTTACCGGGTGTACCTGGACTTTGCGTTTGAGCGTCTTTCGACAGGCATTCTGGATTACCTTGCTGGATCGGACGTAAACTCTTTGTCTTTGATAGTCCCAGTATGCTGCTCGGTTGATCGCTTTGAACTCAGGCAGTGCGGCGCCGTCTTTACTAATCAGAGTAAAAGGTGGAAGTGGCTTCATTCGATCCACATGGATTGCGTCGATGGCTGATTGCGACCTTACTGAAGACTCGCCGTGGCACAATTTGTATAAAAGACCGGTCAGGATTTCCGTACCGTTGCAGTCCTCTGCATTGTAGGCGAAGAGACACCGTTTCAGCGACGAGTCAGCCGACGACTCCCATTCAAGGGGATTATTCCGCCGCTTACAGGGATCGGGGAGAGGTCAAGCGAAAAAAAGGCGACATCACCGGGGCCAACGCTGATTTCAGTCGGGCCCTCAAGCTCGGGGCAAAATCTTAGCTTCGCAAAGCGGCTCCAGCTCGGGGTGCGAAGCATTCTTTATTGATTCAGCAAAGTTTGAGAACGCGAGTCTGACTGAGAGGGTTTCCCAATTGGGCACTCGGTCTCAAATTCGGCGCGAGTTTTTGCGCCCGCAGGCCAGAATGCAGGGTCGAGCACTTGGTGAAGCGGTTTGGCTGAGGTCAGGTACGTAAATTTCCGCTTCCTGAGCTGACCCAATTTATGAACCGATTCTTTACACAGTACTGAAGCAACCGGAATTGCGACTATTACAAATATGCTTATGAATCTGGCGCGCTGCTCGATCATACAGCTGGGAATGGCTTTCGTGCGAAAGGTCTTGAGGCAGGTGACACAGTTTACGTCATTACGGTTCGACAGGGACGGCTGTTTTTGGTCGTGCGACTGACCGTTGCCAAAGTGTGCAGCGTCGTAGAAGCCGCAGGCGCCTTGGAGTGTCATGTGGATGATCTGTGGGAGGCAGATGACCACCTTATCGCTGCATCGGCCACCCCAATCCAATTCGAATTTGAGGTTCCGCTGGTCGTTACGAAACGCCTTATGTTCCTGTCTTCCAGATCTAGCAAGCCACCTCTCTTTAAGGAGTCCGGAGTCTTGTATCAGCAGACTCTTCGCGGTGTTCGAGAACTTGATCCTGCCTCTGCCCGATTGCTTGATGAACTATTGCTGGGGGCATGAGAGAATATTCCACAGCCGGAAATCGCTCCAAATTCGATGAGCCGCCGACATGGTATCTACAGGACATTTACTTTGCGCCCGCTTGGCCTGAGGTTTGTATCTTGCTTGGTCCCACGAGATTGAGAGGCACACAAAACTTTCTTTCCACCCCTACGAGCTACGAGGGGACAATGTCGTGCTTATAGGGCTCACTACACCAAAAGATCCCAAATAGTGAACAGTGTACAGTGGAGGCGGGGAGGGGGCTTTTCAAATATACTGACCCACGCCATCGGCCTTAACGATGTCTGCGACGCGCTGCGACTATTTAAGAATTGATTGGTTCCTTTAGGCGTTCTTTTTATTCACCTCTGTCGCACCCAAGCAGCCATTTTGGCTCGCCGTGGGATGATAGTGTTTGTTTTTTGAGGCTCGCATGTGTCATTTCGATTTAGGGGTAAACCCAACACTCGTGTCACCAGCCGCAAAGTAGAACACTGTTTTGGTCGCAATCTGGTCACCGGTCGTATACCGAGCACCCGGAGGTCGCTCGCAATTTAGCTTTTTCCGTTGGGCGATACGAAATCAAGCCAACTTCGCTGTGACAATCAGCCAATGCCGACCCAAATATGGCCTCTGGTTCGCCTTTCGTCGTTTCTGCGAAATCGAGACCTGCCGAACCCCCTCGCGGCATCCCGATACTTTGCGGCTGGTGACATGAGTGTTGTGTTTACCCCATCGAACAGTGCTACCTGGAAAGAGTTTGAGCGAAGCGGCGATGGGATGGCTGTTTAGCAGTACTGCCTTATCGGGCTACGTCGATGTGAGCACGTCAAATCGCGAAGATTGGAGCGCTTAGTCGTCGGTAGCGACCGAACCAGGTGCAATCATAATGGATTTCGCCTCAGTTGCAAATAGCGCTGACCGAGTTGCATTT
>CAZMNG010000141.1:0-7893 GCA_964567505.1 uncultured Chthoniobacterales bacterium | reverse complement strand
GTTTCCAGCAAAGTCTCGCTGCAAATGGTCCGGGAACGCATTCATCCCGAAGATAACCCCGGCCAGAAGTGGGTCATCGACGAATCCATTCTTGCCTCCCTCACCGGCTGGTTCAGATCGGCTATCAAGAAATTCGTTGAAACCCACCGCTCCTTTATTAATATCAATCAGGCAAACAACACCCACGGGCTCGGACCCGGCCACAACCGCGGCAAAGCCAGGACCAACCCGGACGCTATCCCTGAGCTGGTCAAGAACTTCAAAAGGGATGCCCTCAACCAGCCGTTTTAAACCGCTCTCTAAAACGATGAAAAAACCATGAAACCAAAACCGAACGTGTCGTAGATGAAAACCAACTTTTCCACAAACGACCTCGTCCACTGCCACCAGCATTCAACGCATCCACCGTTCAGCCATCGAAAACATCACCACCGTCCAGCTGCAAGGCCCGAGCCATCGCGATCGCGTGCGCTATTGCCTACGTTTTCGATGTCGTAAAAGCCTGAAGCGTTCTGATAAAAACTAACCGCACAGTTTCATGACTCCGGAAGCAGAGCGCGACTATCGGAAAGCCCTCCGGCGCATCAAGGAAGCCGAAGAGAACAAAAGTGTTGAGTTAGATCTTGGCGGACTTGAAAACCTGAGTAGCTTCCTACCGGAGTTGGCAAGCCTCACCTCGCTCCAATCGCTCAACCTCACACGGTGCACCCAGCTCAGCGACTTGCGTCCGCTGGCTGCACTTACCTCACTTCAATCGCTCAACCTCTCCATGTGCGAGCAGCTCAGCGGCGACCTGACCCCGCTGGCAGGCCTTACCTCACTCCAGCGGCTCCTCGTCGCCGGGTGCAAGCTCAGCGGCGACTTGAGCCCGCTGGCAGAACTCAAATCGCTCCAATCGGTCAACCTCTCAAAGTGCATTGGGATTCGCCGGTTTTCCCCGCTCGAATCGCTGCTGCCCACGCTGCATGCACTTTACTTGTATGGTTGCAATTCGTGGACCTCCCTTCGGGAGTCTGCGGCTCAAGCAGCGAGGAAAATGTCCTCGATAAAGTCCGCGTTCTCTATGGAAAAGACATCGATCAAATGAAAGACGCGGCTGGCCATCCGATACCGGCGAGCGCTGTGTCTGCACCTCCATTAAGTGAGCCCGTCGAGGAAGCGATTTCGTCTACAGCAAGAGAAGATCCAGAAGCAACAATCGGAGTTCCGAACGGCCATCCTAACATAACGGAGGCTGTCTTACTTATTCATGGCATTCGGGACTTTGCTGAATGGCAGGACATGGTATCAAACGCGTTGGCAGAAAGGCAGTGTTGCAACTTTGGAATCGAATGTAGTTGGGTGCGATAACTAAATGAATCAGACTTCAATTCCGAACATACCAAGAACGAAGCGGTGCAACAAACCGGACCCTGTGTCCGTCGCGCTTTCGCACGCCTGGCCTTTGCGGATCATGTGGATTACCTCGTAGCCGGCCAGCGTGCGCCAGGCAGCCCAAAAAGAACGGAAGCCCTGGCTGGCGTTAACCCGCCGCTTGATAGCCCGGTGGTCCTGCTCCAAGACATTATTGAGGTACGGCACCGGCCGGTGCTGGCAGCCGGAGTCCAGCGTTCCTTCACTCTTGAGCTGAGCGATCGCGGGCGGGTAAGCCGCATGCCCATCGGTGTTGATGACACGCGGCGCGGGATGGTTCTGTTGACCCAAGGCTTTGGCCAGGAAGCGCTTTGCTGCGGCCGCGTCCTGCTTGGCCGAGAGCAGAAAGTCGAGGGTCGCGCCGGTGGAGTCCACCGCCCGATACAGGTAGCGCCACTTGCCTTTGATCCGTATGTAGGTTTCGTCGACGCGCCAACTATCGCTCGTCGGCTTGAGGTGCCGGCGTAAACGCCGCTGCAACTCCGGGGCGTAGCGCTGGACCCATCGCCACACCGTGACGTGATCGGCGTGCAGGCCGCAACTCCTCCACATCACGATAGGAGAGCGAAAAGCGCAGATACCAGCCGACCGCAAGCAGGATCACCTCTGGCTCAAACTGGCGCCACTTGAACAGTCCGGAAATCGATGGGGCGAGGAGCATCGGCCCAGCTTATCAGGTCAAACCTCCAAACTTGCAACACTTCCCTGTAGCTCGTGGCCCTGGATGCTGTGTGAACTTCGATAAGGACATCACCACGACAGCCGACAACATCTGGGTGGATAAGGAACGCTTGCGCCTGACCTTCCGGATAGTTTTAGGGACATGGAGCCGCTTTTCTTAGCGGTGATCTGTGGCTGTAACGCCGGTCTGTTTCGAGAAGCGCTGCATAACGTTTACATTCCGAGTTCCCGCTCGTCCGGCGTTCTCTGGCCACGCACGAGCTGGCCGCCTTCGCGGGATTAACTTTGGCAAGGTAGTGACACTCAAGGAATGAGACTGAATTGCTCCTCCTCAGAAAACTTTGGCTGGCGTCAATCAACCGTGACAAAGGCTCTTTCAAGGGGAAATTTCGCCCCGTTCATGTATTTAAATCTGTATTGCCTTGGCCGTCTTATTCTTGAACAGCAGGCCAAGGCAGCCTAGCCTCCGCAATCGGAATGTCTTGCGAACGAATTTCAACATCAGCCCGGGCATTCCCTGATTGCCATTATGGACATACCGCAACAGCTTATTTCCCCTGATTCACTCACGACGTTCGGCGGCATTTCTGTCGCGGTCGTTGCCATCACGAACTCACTGAAGAACGCGCTAGGCTCGAATCCGCCTTGGGTAGCTTGGATTCTCGCCATGGTTATCTGTGTCCTCGGTGCGGTCTTCAATAAGCCCAAACCGGATGCGATAGGATACGTGATCGCTCTCGTAAACGGCTGTATCGTATACTGTAGTGCGTTCGGCATGAACTCACTCGGAGCTGCCACAAGCACAAAGGTTGGTACGTTCGCGGGCGCGGCACCTGGAATGAGTGGAAAAGGCACGCGAGTGGGCCGTCCGTTCTTCGAAAATTGGCTCTGATCAATCTAGGCTTTCACAGTTAGTTAAAAATGACGAAAGCATCTCCAGACATGCCAACTCCAATGCGCAGAAACTCCAACACGTTGGACCTGTCAGCTGCTTTCGGATATGCCGTCGTCGCAGGAGTAGCGGGTTTGGTAATTATTCTTTTGGCTTTAGCCTCCATCTATTTGATTATTATCTTGGCCTCCGCCGATATGCTCATTGACTTTTATTTCACAAGAAAGCACGTGCAAATCGATACGCCGATGTCGGCTCTTCCCTTCTTTGTGATCGCGTTAGCACTCTTCTTATCTCTGGTTATCACTCTCTTTCGGCTGACGTTGCAAGAATTACAGTGGTTAAACGGGGATGGTCCCGTCAGCAAGTGGCCCTGGCAGGACCTCGACTCAGTTAGCATTTATCGCTCTTACGAAAATTATGTAGTAGTTGTTCTCGAAATGTGCGGGGTGCCGCGGCTCACAACGGCATCAATACGACACAAATCAAGCGGCAAATTGTGTAAAATCGACCTCACCCACTTTGGAGAAAACACGAAGGAAGTGGGGGACCTATTGAGTGACTTATGGAGCCAATCATTGGGAGGCGGCGCGGGCAAGTAGTGCTGTCACCCTTCTAACGCTCAGGAGGTTGCGCAATCATGAGATGATTCTGCTGATGATTTATAAAACTCCATAGCCTGCTGCTTGCTCCGGAAACTTTGCCAAAGTTCCGACTCCGCCGTTACACGCCTCGCCAAGACATCGAAGCTATCGCGCCCCGCCAAATCCTCGAGATCCGGTGGGCACACGAAAACACGGTATAGGTCGAGCTTCCCATTCTGGGTCAGCAAGATGGGCGTACGTTGCGCACAACGATCCTTTGCGCGCTAAATTTACTAGCACATAAGAAAGCGGCTTGGCGCGTTGCGTAAAAGTATTGCGAAATGAATGTTAATGGCAATAGGTTTACGCAATTATTATGTTAGGCTACGCACGTGTTTCGACCAACGACCAGGATACAGCTGCACAGGTCGCAGCTTTGAGGTCCGCAGGTTGCGAGAAGATCTTCCGAGAGAAGGTGTCGGGTGGTCGATGGGACAGACCTGAGCTGCAGCGCCTCTTCGACCTAATAAATGGTTTTTTAGGAAGCCATCTTGCCAGCTGGGAGAAAGCTTTTTCATTTAATTGAATAGCCCAGGAGGAAGATCTCAGCTTGCTCTACGATTTGACTGAAAACGACAGCTTCAATCCCAGCTTAAGACTCTGGAGGCCAGCGCGGCGCCGCCCCTCGTCCTGGTTCCAGTGGCAAGGCAGCTCCTGGATCTGGCCAGGAAATCAGGGACTTTGCCCCTCCCCGAACTCCAGGCAAGCCTCATGAATCTGGAACTATAGGCTGCACCATTCGCCGAATGTGCCAGCGAAGAACTTCTGGTCAGTCGTGCTTTATGATTCGCAGAGGCGTTGGAATTGCAAATCGACCAGCGGTTCCTTTAGCCTTGGCAGCCAAGCGAATTAATGCAGTGACCAGTTCTAACCAAATCGAAGCAATTTCAATTCCGATAAAGCACTCTACTCTCTCTGCTACGCGCTTGCCTCTCTGGATATAAAACTCGTTGTTAAGTTGAGCGCAGTACCAATTTTCTTTCTTCTACTAATCCAGGTAACGGTCTTTTGCGTTTAGCAGCTGTAAAGTACCGCGAAAGATTTGCGCGTTGGGATCGAATAACAAACGTGCAATCGATCCAGTGGATAACCGGCTCCGTGCATTAGGACGCCGGTTTCCACGCGTCCGTCGCGATCAACGATAACGGTCTGATAGGAGGGGTCCATGAGACGGGTCACGCAAGTACCGGCATGTATTACCGTGTTGGCCACTTCGCAAACCCTGGTGCAGGTGATTTCACGATTCAATGGGAGTCGGGTCCGTGGGGAATCTATTACAACGACGGTATCAACCCGCATATAGCCCTCAATAATCGTAACCAGGTGGTCGAGGTCCATCAGGTACCATGGGAACATCATCTCCACTACTGGCGCGGGACAGTCGGTAGTGGCCAGATTCAGTTCGTCGCATCCCAGCGATATAACAACAGTGCGTTGCAGCCTGCAGTCGTGCTCCTGGACAGCGGAACGGTTGTCGAAGCGCATGTTAACAACAGCGCAAACGAGATCATTGTCACGGACGGACTGCTGAGCCAGAACAACCCGGGCTTAATCGAATGGGTCTCTTCGGTCGGACTAGGCCGCCATGGTCCGACGGATATATGGTATCCAGCGCTGGCGACCGACGGTACCGAGGTCGTCGCGACGTTTGGCGTAAAGGGCTCGAATACGCTCAGGTCTGCTGTCGGGAAAATCTGTCAACCCTGGTATGCTAATGGTACACTTGTCAAGGGATCCAGTGCGAAAGTTTATGTAGTTTTAAATAATCAGCGACACTGGATTCCAGATGAAGTTACCTTTTTGGCTATGGAATATCGGTATGATAATATTCTCTTGCTTTCTGATGAGGACCTGGATTTTATCCCGGAGGGAGCTCCATTTCCTTCCGTTGCACCTTTGTCTGGTTCTCTTAGATTTGCGAATGGCACACTCTTCAGGGGATCGAACGGGAACGTTTATGTCGTGTTAAATAATCACCGGCGTTGGATTCCAGATGAAGCCACGTTTGAAGCTATGGGATATAATCGGAATAAGATCCGCCGGCTTTCCGACGACGCATTGAATGCTATTGCTGAACGGGCTCCATTTTCCTCTGTTGTGCGCTAGAATTATATTAAAGCAGCTTAACGAGGCGCAGCCTTGCGATCACTCTCCGCTGAGCCCCCAGTCTGAGACCCACTCTCCCTTGCGGAACACCGGTACGCGCCTGTGGGCACAAACGGGTCAAAGGACGCAAACGCCACGTGCTCGTGGACACATTGGAGATGGTGGTGGCCCGTCGGGTCGAAGCCGCCAATGTGTCGGACCGAAGTGTGGGGGCGCGGCTGCTTGCCGGCTTACAATCCGGCTTCCCGAGCATCCGGACGGTGATGGCCGATGCCGGCTACGAGAGTCGCAAGTTGGCGCGCGAGCTAGAACGGCATCACGGGTGGCGACTGCACATCACCAAACGCCGGCAGCGCGCCTTTAAGGTGGCCTTCATCGACCTGGCGGCCATCCGCCTCATGCTCAAACGGCTCGCCCCGAGGTAAAACTTCTCAAACACCCTCTTAAATTCGCTATGCCAATGTCCACTCACGGGAACGCTCTCTCTCTTTGGGCATCGAGGTAATGCGAACGCCGAGCCTGTCCAACATCGGCCAAAACTCGTCCCAGAACTGCAGTTCTCCAAGCAACGTGGCCCGAAGTTCACTCTGATACGGACGCGGGGAATCGGCGTCGCCGAACAAGGCCAGGCACTCTTTGCCGCACCGCCGGCCGATATAGACGAGCCCGTCCAAGTCAGCGGAATGATTCATTAACGCACCGCCCCATCGCTGTGATTTTGGGTAGCTTGACACAAAGCACTGCACTGTTGCCTCGATCACGCTCAAGGTCTCACCGAAGAGGTTGATGCCCCGAAACGATGACGGCGTGCTGATGCGCCAAACGCAAATGTCCTGGATCTCATTCCAATCAAGCGGCGTAGAGTGCCGGATCTTGTTGCCAAAGACCTCCTGAAACGCGGATGTGATTGATCGGGCGGCATAGCACACTCCCCACCGGGCGGCTGTTGAATCGAACCGATAGCGGCCAAGACGACTCCAAAAAAGAGGGGAAGAGTAGCGCCGCGGCGAGAGCCGAAACCATGTGCCTTGGACCTCGGCGAGTGGGAGAGCAATATCAGCAAGCCGCGCGGGCGGCTCGCGCGCAATCACGCGCTTAGGTTCCGATGTCGCCATATCGCTGCGCGTCGGCCACAACCTGGTCAATCTTACCCTCGCGCAAGAGATCCAGCGGCCTGACATCGTCCAAGCCGTCGCTCGGAGTGAGGAAGTAGCCAATGATCGAGAGGGGATGCAACCCTTTCTCCCTCAATACAGCGAGCACTTCGGCCAGGCCTGGAAGCAGCTCTTTGCGGTGAATCTGCCACGCCGGATAACGGTAGCTCCGCGAACCTTTGAGCCAGCCAAAAATCCGTCCCTTCTCGCGATATTGACGGATGGTTTCACGAGAACCGAGGCCCATGCGCTCGGCAAACTCCGCATCCGAAAGACCACCGCCTTCGGCGTCGCGGAGTTCAGAATCGGCGCCCAGTGAGCGCAGCAGCACCCGCTCGAAAGCCGCGTCTGGCGTGACATTCGCCAGAGAAATCTTCTCGCTCACCCTGCGCATGACGCGCAAGGCTTCCGTGCCGTCGACATCCGCCGCATTGATCACGGCCGATAAGGCTGCCGCGAGTCGCTGTTCTTTGGGAGCGAGCCCTTCGGGTTTGGCCTGGATCAACAGAGGAGACAACGTCGTGGAACTCATGTGGACAATCTGGCAATAATTTCCACTTTTTCAAGTATACTGTCCATAACGTCCATTTGTGGCCTCGCTTTTTTTTGCACTCCCTAACGCCACCGGCGCGATCGACTTGGTAGAGCATTTTACGTCTGAGACCATGCCAAAGCCCCGCTTTCACCGTCCGCCCCTAATTCGCTATACTTGGGAGGAATTTAAAAAAACGCCATGATGATAAGTGAGTGAATCGCATGGACAGGCCACCCACATCGCCAGCCGCATAATTCTGACCGTATGAACATCCAACTAGGTTACGCGCTCCTCCGTGATCCACGCGTCCCAATCCCACCCAAGCTGATCGCATTGGCTATCGGTGCGGCGGTCGTGGGGTTCATAGAGCTTCTTCAAATCCCCTTAGAGCGCGTTTGAAAAGCTGCGCGCCCGCGCTTTTTTCCGTTACGCTGTCGAGATGGAATGCCGTCGATCGTACGACAGTGA
>CAZMNG010000140.1:0-7907 GCA_964567505.1 uncultured Chthoniobacterales bacterium | reverse complement strand
GCGAGTGGCCTCCGACCATTCATCCCGAAATCGACGAAGCGTATGACGCAACCTTGCGGCGGGCTGAAACCAGAGAAAAAGCGCACGCCCGTTCGAAAGGTGTCCGACGCTGGGAAAAAGATGGGCATTTGTCCCGGATCAAGGAGAGCGGCCTATTCAGCTTTACCAAAGAAATCTATTGCCACGCAATTGAGGAAGGCGGAACAGATCGTCTGATCGGCCTGATCAAAACCCAAAGCCCCGTCGCTGAACTCCTCAAACGCGGTTTGAGCGAAGACGAGATCGGCCTCTCCGACCTCCGCAAATCCGCCGCCGCCATTCTGTCCGGCAACTCCCTCCCCTGGTTCTGGAGCTACCGAATCCGCCTCGCCGTCAAATAACGCAAGCAACGCGGTTGAACAAGCCTCGATTGTATATAAGCGACGTTGTGCGCAAGGCAATTCTCGAGGTCGACGAAGAGGGAAGTACCGCCGCCGCGGTCACCGGAATCACGATGCGAGCGACGGCAATCGTGCGGCCCAAGGAGACCTTCAACCTGGTCTTCGATCATCCTTTTGTAGCCGCGATCGTCGACACCAAAACCGGCGTCATCCTTTTCCTCGCAATCGTCGCGAGGCCGGGATCTTAGCGCGAAAACATGATGCCGGCTCTCGAATACCCGGAGAACGTCGTGCTCGAATCCTGGCTTTTGATCAAGGGGCCTGTCGGCTCAGAGTCCTCCTGAACACACCCTTGAAGCCCGGTCACGAGCAGAAACACAAACAGCATCCGCCGCAAGCGCGCTCTGAGTGAAGTCATTTGTGCGCAATGTATCACCGGAGCCCGGAGAAACGCCAAACGAGATTGAATTTCGTTTCCGGTTGAGGGCCTCTCTGAATGAGGCTATTGACTGCACCGGGATGGGACGGATGAAGTTGGCGGCAATACTCGCTGGTTTGGTGCTGCTTGGAACAATTGCAAAAGGGGACGAGACAGCCCTGTCGCAGCCTGCGTCCACAGAGCAAAAGGACCAGGCGCCGCTATGGTCGACGGACCTGACCGGAGACTACACACTGGGCAGCAAAATCATACAGTCTCCCGATTTCGGATCTCAGTCGGTCTACCACTACGAGGCTGAAGTTCTTCGCAACCTCCACTTGTTCGACAAATATTATCTCCAGCTGGGAGTTGACTCCGAAAGATTCGATTTCTCGCGGTCGAACAGTATTTACCCTTCCTCTATCCAAAGCCTCGACGCAGAGGTGTCGCTTTCGTATTGGACCGGCGACGATTTCTATCCTCTCCTGAAGTTTCAACCGGGCGCGTATTATACCAACAGTCATATCACCCTAAATTCGTTCGATGTACCTATTCGCGCGGTGGCCGGCATAAAGACCGTGGACAGCGTTTATGCGGTGCTCGGAGTTGATGCGGATCCATACGAATCAGAGCCGATCACCCCGGTTTGCGGAATTAACTGGAAGATCAACGACCAGTACAATCTAAGAGCCGTTTTTCCGGAACCGCGGTTCAGCTACAATCCCGCCAAGAAAGTTGAGCTTTTCGTCACAGCCGACCTTGTCGGAGGCGGATATCGCAACGGACCGACAACCGATCGCCGGACGAGCAATGCAGTACTGGACTACTCGGAATATCGCGCCGCCAGCGGTGTGAACTATAATCCGCGAAAAGGTCTTTCGGTAGAGATGTCCGCCGGCTGGAATTTCGAGCGGCGCTTCGAGTACTATCACGCGGGTCCGGATGACGCGAGTAAGGGCGCCCCCTACTTCAAGCTGGACCTCAGCATCGACCTCTAGCCTTGGTTGAATGAGCGCTGGTGACCGCTGACGACTGAATCTGCATCTCGAATGATCGACTCCGGAAAAAGCCCTAATGCGATACGTTACTGTCGGCCCGGGATGCCACGGCGACGTTGCCCTCACCAAGATTTCGATTGAACAGCTCGATTGCCATTCCATAAACGCTGCGCGCAGCGGCAGCGTCGTATCGTGCCCCCTCATCTCGCATGAATGCGTGAGCGCCATTGAACTCGTGCCAGCTGAAAACCCGATCGGCGTCGGCCAGGGCGTTGTAAATGGTTGCGCGGCCTTCACGCGGGATGTGCGGATCCTGGCGACCAAATACAATGAGCAATTCGCCGGCGATTTCCGGAATTCGATCCAGTGAATTATCCTGAAGGCCTTTGCCGAGACTTCTTTTATGAATGTCGGTGGGATAACAGCAAGTCGCCGCAAGGACCTCACGGTTCATTGCCGCACGAAATGCGAGGTGGCCGCCAATGCAGAAGCCCATGACACCCAACTTGCCCGTACATTTCGGATGGGTCTTCAAATAGCTTAGCGCGGCGCGGGCATCGTCGTCATAGCTCGACAATTCTTTGGTGATTTTGTCCGCGTTTCCTCGATCGGCGCCGGCCTGATCATAGGGCAGGACAGTTCCCGGTTGCTCCAGCTCGTGAAAAATCTCGGGGACCGCAACGACAAATCCGTGCCCGGCCAACATCGCAGCCGCGCGGCGAATCGGCCCGGTCACCTGGAATATTTCCGAAAACAGGACGAGCCCTGGGTACTGCCCTTCTGCGACCGGCCGCAGCATATAGGTTCTCATCGGGCCCACCGGGGTATCGAGATCGATCGATTCGTCATCTTTGATGGTCATAGACTGAGGGAATAAAGCGAATAAATCGGCCGGTCAATTTTCATCTTGGCTATAAGCTTGAAACCAGGCTGCGCCGCCGATATATGGATAGTTGACCGCACTCTGCCCCCAGTGAACCAACGTGCGGCCCTATGTCGTACGTAAACGTGTCATTCAAACAGCGAGCGGCCGGCGAGACCATGCGACGGGATTCATGGTGGACGCAGCCACTGTTCGTCTTTCTTGGTCTATCGACGTTCATTGTGTATTCAAGCTGGGCCGCATTCCAGGGGACTCATTACTGGCTGGCTCAAAACGGCGCCGACTATCTTTCTCCGTTCTATTCGCCCGAAATATTCGGTAATTCACCTCACGCGATTTTTGGAGCAAAACCGGCCTGGTGGCCGTCCTGGCTTCTTTTCTCCCCCGCTCTGCTGGTACTTTGGGCGCCAGCCGGTTTCCGGCTGACCTGTTACTATTACCGAGGCGCATACTATAAAGCGTTCTGGGCCGATCCGCCCGCATGCGCGGTCGGCGAGCCTCGAAAAGGATATCCGGGCGAGACTTCATTTCCGCTGATTCTGCAGAACATTCACCGCTACTTTTTGTACCTGGCGCTGATCTTCATCTTTGTCCTCGCGCACGACGCCTGGCGTGCGATGTGGTTCGCCGACGGTACGGGCGCAAGACACTTCGGATTCGGTGTTGGAACGATCGTGCTTACGCTAAACGTCGTTTTGCTCGGTAGCTACACGTTCGGGTGCCACTCGCTTCGCCATCTGGCAGGCGGTTTTCTCGATGAAGTCTCCAAAGTGCCCGTCTGTGCCAAAGGTTACGCCTGCGTAAGCTGCCTGAACCGGCGCCATATGCTCTTTGCCTGGTTAAGCTTGTTTTGGGTCGGGTTCAGCGACCTTTATGTGCGGCTCTGCTCCATGGGAGTGTGGCACGATTGGAGGATTCTATAACGGGCCGCTTGCCGCAATCGACAGCCGCTGACAAGGTGTCGAGTTTCATTTAACTATTTCTGACGGCTTTAACACGCATGTGAGCAATTACGAAACTCTCGAATACGACGTCCTAGTCATTGGGGCCGGAGGCGCGGGTTTACGAGCCGCAATCGAAGCCTCGGCAGCCGGAGTTCGCGTTGGCCTCATCTGCAAATCGCTACTTGGCAAGGCGCACACGGTCATGGCCGAAGGCGGGATGGCAGCGGCATTAGCGAACGTCGATGATCGCGACAATTGGAAAGTCCATTTCGCCGACACGATGCGCGGCGGGCAATATGTCAACAATTGGCGAATGGCGGAGCTGCACGCGAAGGAAGCACCGGACAGGGTTCGCGAACTTGAAGCGTGGGGAGCCGTGTTCGACCGGACGGCCGATGGAAAGATTTTACAACGAAATTTCGGCGGCCATCGATATCCACGACTTGCTCATGTCGGCGATCGCACCGGTCTTGAACTGATACGAACCTTGCAGGATCAGGGCATCCACCAAGGGATTGAAGTCCATATGGAGCACACGATCGTCCGACTCCTCCGGGACGATGCACGCATTCTCGGCGCTTTCGGTTACGATCGGGAGCGCGGACGCTTCAAAGTCTTCAAATCGAAAGCGCTCGTTCTTGCGACCGGAGGAATTGGACGCGCCTACAAAATCACGAGCAACTCCTGGGAGTACACAGGAGACGGTCAATCGCTTGCCTATCACGCCGGTGCGGAACTGATTGACATGGAGTTTGTCCAGTTTCACCCAACCGGGATGATCTGGCCTCCGAGCGTGATGGGCATTCTTGTCACTGAAGGGGTCCGCGGCGAGGGAGGCGTTCTCCAGAACAACAAAGGTGAACGCTTTATGTTCGCCGGGATACCGGACGCCTACAAATCTCAAACCGCCGACAACCCGGAAGAAGGTTGGCGTTACACCCAGGGCGACAAAGAAGCCCGCCGCCCGCCGGAACTCCTAACGCGTGATCACGTTGCACGCTGCATTGTCGACGAGGTCAAGGCCGGCCGGGGAAGCCCGCACGGAGGCGTCTTTCTTGATATCGCGTGGATCAAGGAGAGAATCCCGAACGCAGCCGAACACATCAGGAAAAAGTTACCCAGCATGTACCATCAGTTTATGCAACTCGCCAATCTCGACATTACGAAGGAACCGATGGAAGTTGGTCCCACCACTCACTACGTCATGGGCGGAGTCCGAGTCGATGCCGAAACGCAGATGTCGAACGTGCCTGGATTGTTCGCCGCGGGAGAAGTCGCAGCAGGATTGCACGGCGCAAACCGGCTCGGAGGAAACTCGTTGTCGGACTTGCTGGTTTTTGGAAAACGCGCAGGGGAATTCGCTGCAAAATTCAGCCGAAACTCCAAAGCGGGCGCAGTCGACGATGCGCAGATCGAAGATGCGGCACGCGAGGCGCTCGAACCTTTCGAGAGCGCCACAAATTCGCGAGCGGACACCGAAGGCCCGTACCAGGTGCAGCACGATCTGCAGGAAATGATGCAAGACCTAGTTGGAATCGTGCGCCGGGAGGAGGAAATGTCCCGTGCCCTGGACGGTTTGACCAAACTTCAAGAGCGCGCACGAAACGTTGTTGTCTATGGCCATCGGGAATACAACCCTGGATGGCATACTGCGCTCGATCTAAAACATCTGCTGACAGTTTCCGAAGCCATTACTCGAGCTGCAATCGAACGGAAAGAGAGTCGGGGCGGACATTTCCGTGACGATTTTCCGTCCAGGGACTCCAGTGAAGGCAGAATGAACGTCGTCCTCAGCAAGGCAGAGGACGGTTCAATGCGAATTCGGCGCGAGCAAATCCCGGCAATGCCCGAACATCTTAAACAGGTCATTGACGAGATGAAATGAAAACTGCTCTCTTCAGGATTTGGCGCGGTGATGCGAACGGCGGCGACTTCGCGGAATACGCCACGGAAATATCGGAGGGCATGGTGGTACTCGACGCCGTTCACGCGATTCAAGCCAGGCAAGCCAACGATCTCGCGTGCCGTTGGAATTGCAAGGCAGGCAAATGCGGATCCTGCTCCGCCGAGATCAATGGCATGCCAAAGCTGATGTGCATGACCAGAATGGACGCGATATCGGGCGATCAACCGATCACCATCGAACCAATGCGCGCGTTTCCTTTAATACGCGATTTAGCGACCGACGTTTCGTGGAATTTTCGTGTTAAGAAAAAAATCAAAAAATTCAGACCCCGCAAGCCTGATAATCCGGACGGGACGTGGCGAGTGGCGCAGGCCGACATTGATCGCGTCCAGGAATTTCGCAAATGCATCGAGTGCTTTCTGTGCCAGGACGTTTGCCATGTGCTCCGGGACCATCAGAAACATAACGAATTTATTGGTCCCCGTTACCTGGTTTTTACCGCAGCGCTCGAAATGCACCCTCTCGATACTGAGGAGAGGCTCGAAGACTTAAAACAGGGCGGCGGCATTGGTTATTGCAACATCACAAAATGCTGTACGAAAGTTTGTCCGGAAAACATCACGATCACAGATAATGCGATTATTCCGCTAAAAGAGCGTGTAGTGGATGAGTTTTATGATCCTTTAGGGAAGTTGTTAAAGTTGATACGCCCAAAGACCTGACAGGAGGAGAATATGTTTGAACTCAAACAGCTTTCTGCGGAGGCGATTCCGGCTGCGCTGGAAAAGGCTCTGCGCTATCGTCTGCTCGATGAGCCAGGAACGGCCGAAAGTATCTGTCAGGACGTGCTTCGGATTGAACCCGAAAACCAGCAGGCCCTGGTGACACTGCTTCTGGCGATAACCGACCGGTTCGGCAAGGGATACTCCGTCGGTATCACATTGGCGCAGGATGTGCTCTCGCGTCTTGAGGATGCCTACGAGCGAGTCTATTACGCCGGTATCATCTGTGAGCGGCGAGCGAAAGCGCACCTCCTACAAGGGCACCCCGGGTCCGGTCACGATGCGTACGAATTACTGCGTGACGCAATGACCTGGTACGAAAAGGCTGAAGCGCTTCGACCGGCGAGGAATGACGATGCCTTGTTGCATTGGAATACCTGTGCTCGTCTTATTATGGGAAATCAACTCACTGCGAGAACAGAAGAGAAAGTCGAATTCTCGCTGGAGTAGGAGGAACCATCGAATCACATGAGATATCTACGTCCCGGCCCGGCGTGCGCCGCGATTCTGTACTTATTCGCATTCTGGGCAAGGGCGACAGAACCAATCGATCAGCCTCCTCCATCGCCGAGTCCGGCGCAGGCATTACCGAAGAAGAAATTAATCGTTGGCGTTGCGCCTGGTCCACCGTTCAACATCCATAATCCAGACGGGACCTGGACCGGAATCAGCGCCGACCTATGGAAAGAAATGGCGTCTGACCTCGGGCTCGACTTCGAATTTCGGGAGACAGATCTAAGCGGGAACTTTGACGGTCTCGCCGCGGGATGGCTCGACATTGCAGTCGGACCGCTCACGATCACGCAAAGACGCGAAGAACTTTGCGATTTTACGCACTCGTACTTTTCGTCGACTCTGGCGGTCGCAGTTCCGATGAATCGCCTCCCGAACAATGTGAGATTTTTCAGTGCGTTCTTTGACCGGCGTCTATGGTCAACCATATTTCGAATCTCGCTCGGACTGATCGCAGTCATGTCGCTGGTTGCCACCTTGATCTGGCTGTGCGAACGCCGCGCAAACGCTACTCAATTCGGAGGGCACGGACGACCGGCCCGAGGATTTGGCGCCGCCCTGTGGTGGGCGGCCGTAACGATGACAGCCGTTGGCTACGGCGATATCTCACCGAAGACGTTTACCGGGCGTGCGATTGCTGTGCTCTGGATGTTCGCCAGCCTCGTGCTCGTTTCGACTTTCACTGCAACGATGGCTTCGATTCTGACCGCGGCGCGAATTTATGACGGCAATTCCATCCGTACTGTCGACGACCTGCGCAACGTTCGCGTCGGCACGTTCGCCAACAGTACGGCCTCCCATTACCTCGAAGAACGCCATATCGGTTTCATAACCAACTCGCGCACCGGACTTTTCGACGCGCTAACAAAAAACGAAATCCAGGCGATCGTCTTTGATGAACCATTTCTGCGATACGTGGTTCGAAACGAATACCCGTCCCAGGTTCAGGTACTCCCGTTGAATTTGGACCCGCAGCTCTACGCGTTCGCTGTCCGAGAGGGCAGTCAACTGCGAGAGGCAATCAATCGAGAGATAATGCGGAAGATCCACGAACCCGGGTGGTCCGATCTTGTCAACCGCTAC
>CAZMNG010000139.1:0-7964 GCA_964567505.1 uncultured Chthoniobacterales bacterium | reverse complement strand
TGTGCCTCCCGGAGCAGGTCCTGGTCTACGGGGATTGCGCTGTGATCCCTGACCCGGATGCCGAGACACTCGCCGATATCGCCGTTCAAAGTGCAGACTCGGCGGCCGCGTTCGGCATTCCGCCACGAGTGGCGATGATCAGTTATTCCACCGGAGAATCCGGTTCCGGTCAGGACGTCGAAAAAGTCAGGGCCGCGACCAAACTGGCGCAGCAGCAGCGACCGGACATCCCAATCGATGGTCCCCTGCAGTACGACGCCGCGTTCATGCCGGATGTCGCAAAAGCAAAAGCACCGGATAGCCCTGTGGCCGGTCGAGCCACCGTTTTCATTTTCCCGGATCTCAACACAGGAAACACCACCTACAAAGCGGTCCAGCGAAGCGCGAACGTGATCAGCATAGGACCGATGCTTCAAGGTTTGAAACGTCCTGTAAACGATCTTTCACGCGGTGCGCTCGTGGAGGACATTATCTACACGATCGCATTGACGGCCGTCCAGGCGACTCAGAGCTGATCAGGAAATCTCGGGCGACATTTTCGCTCCGTGCCAGGCGGCGAATACCGGGGGCCGAGTGCCACCCGCTGGTGCGCGACGAGCCGGCTCCGGGATCGTCCCGGAAACGGCATTCTGCTGGGCTGCCAATTGCTTACAAGATCGGATGATCATGAACAGCATCCCGGTCAGCAAAAATGTCAGCATGCCAAGCATAAAAACAACGCTCCAGGAAAAACTCGCACTGATACCGGCGACGCCAGAACCACCAGCGACATTCGACGGTTCCTTGCACCCTTCGCAAGCCAGAACTGCTGGCAAATAATTCGTCAGAAATATGCCAGTCAGCGAAACAAGCCGGAGCATGGAAGCATTCTTAAACATCTTCATTCTCATGGCAAGGAATTCGTTGGTCATTCAAACGCCAAACGGCCAACAGTGAACGCCAAACGCCTACAGCACGTAAAGGATCGTAAAAAGAAAGACCCAGACGATGTCCACGAAATGCCAGTAAAGACCGGTGCATTCGAGGAACCCGTGGCGTTGCGGCGTGATCTTGCCGCCCAATGTCTTTACAAGCGTCGCGGTCAGCAGCAGCACGCCGATGAACACGTGCATGCCGTGGAATCCCGTCAGCACAAAGAAGCAGGAACCCATGATTCCGGTCGTGTTGAACCAGAAACCTTCCCCGTGGAGCGTGATCCATTCAAGCGCCTGGTTCGTCAGAAAGAGCCCACCCAGAAGGATCGTCAGCAGGAGCAGCCGGATTCCACCTTTGCGCCGATAAATTATCCGCGCTTCCGCAAAATGAAGGGTGAAGCTGCTCGCGATCAGGCAAATCGTTGCGGCGATTGTTTTGATCATCGTTTCCGCGTTTTTCAATGCTTCGGGCATCTGCCAGCCGTTGCCGGCGCCGCCCCGGAGCACCATGTAACCGCAAATCAGACCGGCAAACAGCATCGCTTCTGAGGCGAGAAACGTAAACATGCCGAATCGGACAATATTCGGACCTCCCGGGTGAACGTGTGCTTCGTCGATCGTCGTGGCAGGCGCTTGCATGATCAGGGTGTCAGGTTTTCTGATAAATTGATAGTTTCCAAAGGATGATCAAAACGGTCAGCCCAACGGCAAATATGACAATCGCGATAGCCAGCCTTCGATTCTTTCTTCTAAAGTCCTCATCCATTACAAACGGGCAAAAGCGAGGGCCCCGAGCGTTACGGGGAGATAAATGATCGAGGCAACAAACAACCGCCTGGCGGCTTGATCGGTGCCCGCCATGGCAAATCGAAACGCCATCACAAGGAAGTATCCGCCCATGACAATCGCTACGGGCAGGTACCAGAAGCTCGTAAGGTTCAGCATGGCCGGAAGTAAACTCACCGACAGCAATCCCATCGTATAGAGCAAGCTTTGGCGCCCGGTCACGCGGCACTCGGGATCGGACCCGGAAAGCATCGCGAATCCCGCCTGCTTATAGTCCTCGCGGTAGAGCCAGGAGATCGACAGAAAATGAGGCATCTGCCACAAGAAAAGGACTGCGAACAGGATCCAACTTTCGAAGCTCGGCTCGCCCCGAGCAGCGGTCCAGCCAATCACCGGCGGGAGAGCCCCAGGGACCGCGCCAACAATTGTGTTCAATGTCGTTACGCGCTTGAGCGGTGTGTAGACAAACACATAAATTCCGATTGTGGCGGCACTCAGAAGGCCCGAATAGAAATTGGTTGCGACGCTCAGCCAGAGTATCCCGGCGGCAGAACAGAATATGCCGATGAACAGTCCTTCATCCAGCGTCATTCGACGTCCTGGCAACGGCCGGTTCCGCGTCCGGCGCATCCGCGCGTCGAGTTCTATTTCGAAGACCTGGTTGAGCGCCGCGGCGCCTGAAGCCGCCAGGGCGGTTCCACCCAGTGTATGAAAAAGGTAAAGCAGATCCACCGGCCCGCGCCAACCAAAGAGAAATCCGACCAAGGTCGTCACGAGCACCATTAACGTGATCCGGACTTTACAGAGTTCAGAGACATCGGCGACCCAGCGACGCCTCTGCGCAACCGGTCCTCCCGGCAACCGAGTCAAATTCGGCTTTTCAACAAACGCGCTCATGCCTTCGCGACTTCCTTCTCTGAGGTCAGCGTCGTGGGGTTCGGTCCGGCAGGTGCAACCATAGCGGACAGGATAACGCTTAATAGCGCGCCGGTCATCAGCGTTAGTGCGCCAACAAACACATGGGACGTGGCAATGTCCGCAGCTTTATTGCTCCAGATCGTCCATGCTCCAAGCCCAAATTGGACGACAACAAGTAACACCCAGAACCCGGCCGCCGAACGCACCTGCGCGGCAATAAAACCGATTCGAATAATGGCCGCACCGACTGAAGCGATTCCGACAACGGTAACAAGAGCCCACACTCGGTGGACGTACTGGAGCAAAATAAGCCCGGCAGTGATCGGAGGAGCCGCTTGAGCCGCCCGTGCGTCGTTAATTCGTGCAATCGATGCTGCGTCCAGCGGCGGCAAAACTTTGCCATAGGCGGTCGGAAAATCAGGGATCGACAAGCCGGTGTGGGAATGGCGCATTGAGGCCCCGATCGCCAGTTGAACAAACACCATCGCCGTAACAACGACAGTCCAAAACCGGATCGGGCGTAACACGGATTGATTGGGCTCGATCCGGCGCCAGAACCGCGATGTTACAAGCGCGATCGTTGCAACCAGACAGAAGTAAAGCTGGCCCAGACATCCGTGAAATAGCCCCAGTAACTGGTTGTGCTCAGTGACCCGCAACCCGCCCAGCACACCCTGGATGACGACAGCCAGAAGCGTGATTCCTCCCAGCCATTTCACCCATTTTCGATTTTCCGCAACTGCCGTGAACACGCAAAGACCGATCGTCAACAGACCGACTCCGCTCGCGATGAGACGGTGCGTGTGCTCGAAAAAGACGCCCCCAACCCACCGGGAGACAGGGAACAAAAACATGTTATAACCGAAGCTGTTCGGCCAGTCAGGCACCGCCATCCCGGCCCCATGGCTCGTTACCAGTCCACCGCTGCAAATAAGTACCAGAACGCTGGCGGCAACACAAACGGCATACCAGTGCAGCAGGCGCTTCGGTAAATCAAATTCGGCCATTAACTATGCGTTTCCATTACACGACTAATGCGCTGCAAGTTTTGCAGCCTCAGGCGCAGGCTCACTCTGCGGCAAGTAATCCGTGTCCATTCCCGGCACGCTATACTCGTAAGGGCCGTGATACACTGTTGGAGTCGTCGCAAAATTGCCGTGCACGGGAGGGGACGGCAACGTCCATTCGAGCGTATTCGATTCCCAGGGGTTTCTCGGGGCTTTCGGTCCTTTGAAAATGCTATAGAAGAAGTTGATCAGGAAAGGGATCGTCGACAATCCGAGGCAAAACGCGCTGACGCTGACAAAGATATTGATCGGCTGCGAGCTTCGCAGGTGGTCGTAGAGCGGAGGATCCGCGATTCGGCGCATCATTCCGTTCAACCCAAGGTTGTGCATCGGGAAGAACGTGCAATTAAAGAAGACGAACGCGAGAATAAAATGAATCTTGCCCCAAGTTTCATTCATCATCCGGCCAAACATTTTCGGGAACCAGAAGTAAATCGCCCCGAATACCCCGAAGAGACTGCCGCCAAACAGGACGTAGTGGATGTGCGCAACGATGAAATAGGTGTGGTGAATGAACAGGTCGACAGGCGTCGACGCCATGTAAATTCCGCTCAATCCGCCGATGACGAACATTGAGACAAACCCCAGAGCAAAACACATCGCTGTCGTGTACCGAATGGATCCCCTCCAAACGGTTCCCATCCAGTTAAATGTCTTGATCGCAGACGGCACTGCGATGAGAACCGTCGAGAACGAGAACGTCGCGGAAAGCACAATGTTCATCCCGCTGACGAACATGTGATGGCCCCAGACAATGAATCCGAGCACGGCAATTGCCACGATCGCATAGACCATCGCCTTGTAGCCGAAAATCGGTTTCCGCGAGTTAACGGCGATGATCTCGGAAACAAGCCCCATAGACGGCAGAATCATGATATAAACTTCTGGATGGCCGAAGAACCAGAACAGATGCTGCCAGAGCAATGGTTGGCCGTAATTAGACGCCGAGAAAAAGCTGGTCCCGAAATTGAGGTCAAAGAACAGCATCGCGGCGGCTGCCGAAAGGACCGGGACGGCAAGCAGAAGCAGAATCGCAGTGACGAAGAGCGCCCAGACCGGAAGGGGCAACCGGAACATCGACATGCCGGGCGCGCGCATATTGATAACCGTGGTGATATAGTTCGCGGCTCCGGCAATTGAGGCGAGACCGTTAACAAAAAGTCCGACACACCAGAAGCTCTGCCCAGCTTGCGTTCCGTTGAAAAGGCCGTGCGAGGAGAGCGGAGCGTACGAAGTCCAGCCACTGGCGGGGAAGCCAGCCGGAACAAAAAAGCTCGATAACAGAATTAATCCGGAACACAAAAAGAGCCAGTACGACAGGGCGTTGAAGAATGGGAACGCCATATCAGGCGCACCGATCTGAAGCGGGATCAGGAAATTACCGAACACGCCAATCAAAAAGGGCATGATGACCAAAAACACCATCACCGTCGCGTGCATCGTTACCAGGCCATTGTAGCCGCCCGGTTGAACCGCCCCGGCCGAGGTGACAAGCCAGCTCGGTAAGAGCGTGCCGATCAAAGGAATCGGCGCATTCGGGAATGCAAGCTGAAACCGGACTCCCATGGCGAGCAACCCGCCTATCATCAGAAATGCCATGCTCGTAAAGAGGTACTGTAACGCAATCGTTTTGTGATCCTCCGACCAGATATATTTCCGGAAGAAACTCAACTCATGCGGGTGCGCGTGGGAGTCATGCAATTCCCCGGGAATTGTGTGAGCGATTATTTCTGCCATAACGATATCCTACGACTATTTAGCCGGCGCCGCTGCACTTGTTGAAGAAGCGCTTGCGGCCGCAGCCAATTTTCCTTTGTACCATTTGTCGAAGTCGGCTTGCGAGACAACTTCGATCGGCGCTTTCATGTTGTAATGTCCGGAGCCACATAGCTGGCTGCACGCCAGTTCAAAACTTCCAACCTTGGTCGGAATGAACCAGACCCAATCGATCGTTCGCCCAGGCACGGCATCCTGGTAGATGCGAAACTGCGGTATATAAAATCCGTGAATCACGTCTCTCGAATTTAACCGGATCCGGACCGGCTTATTCACCGGCAGTTCGAGGACGCTGGATTGAAAATCTTCTTTCGTTATCGGGTCGTTCGGGTCGTTGCCGAAGAGATTGCTGGCGCTCAGCAGTTTCACGTCGGACCGGCCGAGATTTCCACTCGCTCCAGGGTATTGAAACGAGAACCCAAACTGGTAGGCGGTGACCCCAACCTGCATCGTGTCCGGCGGCGGTTCCTTGTGGAGGATATCCAACCACATGTGGTTGCTGTAACCCCAGAGTCCGATGAAGATCGCTGTTGGAATGGCTGTCCAAACAATTTCCAGTTGATTGTTGCCATGACTGTACGTCGCGCGTACCCCCTTCTTTGCCCGGTACTTGATCAGGAAATAAACGTAAACGATCTGGGTAAGGACAAAAACGCCGCCGGTTAGATAATAGATGAAATAGGTGAGCTGATCGATCTGGTCGCCGCCTTTGCTCGCGACGTCAGGCATCCACCAGAGACCCGTTGTCCGCTCTGCAGCATGAACCGGCACGCCGATTGCCAGGAGCACCAAGATCAGCAAAGCGGCGAATCCGCATTTTCTATACTGAGACTCGTTCATACGCGAATCCGGAAAATCATACTTGGAGGACTGATTCTTGTCATCGAGCATTCTTTACGATGCATTGACCGGAGAAGCCACGGGAGTTGGCGGCTGAGATTGGGTGGCCGGCTGGGCGGCCGGCGCTGGAGACTGACCACCCGAGGCAGGAGCCGGCTTTCCGCCAGGGGCTGCCCCGGCTGCGCCCGCGCTATTCTTGGCCGGTATTTTTTGGATCTCGGGCCACGTCCACTGCTCCTTACGATCCTTGAATTCGGCGCGAACCTCTTTGACCAGATCCGCAGTGATCGGCGGCGCGTTGTTGCCCCAATCAGAGCGTTCATAGGTCAAAATCGCCGCGACCTGCTGATCGGTATATTGACCCTCCCAGGCCTGCATAGAGTTATTGAAAGGTTTGCCTAAGACAGTCACCGGGCCCTGCAGTCCTTTCAGAACGATCGCAACCATATGGTTCGCGGCGTCTCCAAGGACAACGTCAGAACCCGCAAGAGGCGGATATTGGCCCGGAACCCCTTGTCCGTCTGCCTGGTGGCACGTGATACAATTCGCTGAGAAGAGCGCCTTGCCCACAACCTTCGGATCCGGCGGAGCTTGTGCTCCGCCCGCTGCACCGAACTTTGGCTGAAAATCGAACACGTCCGCTCTGAACCCGCCGCTATACGAAAATAAATAGGCGCCCGCCCAGAAGATCCCGACGCCGATTACCCAGACAATCCAGATCGGGATCGGACCCTTTGAAGGCTCCGGCACGGCCGGCTCGACTCCCTCATTTGCTTCTGCTCCGCGCGCACCAGCATCACGCGGCCTCAGGTCGACGTGCGGTTCAGCTTCTTCAACAGGTTGTTCGTGCGTCGAGCTCATTCTGTCGCCTCGGGAGCTTCAGGCAATGGATAATTCTTTTTGAGTGAAAGCAGGTATTCCACGAGCGACTTTCCCTCGCTGGTCGGCACCACTTCGTACCCCGCTGGAGGTGCCTCTGCGCCGCCCAGTTTAACCGCATCGACCGAGGGTTGGCCCTGGATCTGTCGCGTTTCGAAAAGCCAGCGATACGCCGGCATCACCGCTTCGTGGCCGATAGAATGAGGATTGTAAAGAAGCCTGTAGTACCACTGCGCATCGGTCTGACGAACGCCGACGTTGGTCAGATCTGCGCCAAGTCGAGATGTGCCGAGAAACACCTGCCGATCAAACATGTAATCGCGCGGGACCGTTCGCCGTGTACCCCATTTGCGATCGATATCAGTCCCTTCATCCTTGCCCCGGACGTATTGGCTGTGACAATAGAAACAGCCGTTGGCGGCGTAGACCTCCGCGCCTTGTGCCGCCGTTCCCGCAACTCCTTGGGGGGAGAGCGCGCCAGTTGACTCGTCCTTGCTCTGCCTTAAACCGGCGAATGTGAGATAAGGATAAGCGACCAAGCCAATCCAGGAAGCCCCAAACAAAACAAATACGCCCCAAAAAAGTCCAGTTATCTTTTTCACGCGACGCTCACCTCTGCGGCACTGTTTTCACGAGACTGTTCCGCTTCGTCGACGGCGACCTCCCGCGGTTTAACCGGCGCCGACATCAGCAGGATCAGCGCGAACGCAATCGCAAACGTCAAGTTCCCGATCACCAGCAAAAGCACACCAACATTTTGAACCGTCAGGAACGGCTGGAGCAG
>CAZMNG010000138.1:0-7974 GCA_964567505.1 uncultured Chthoniobacterales bacterium | reverse complement strand
TTCAGGAAATTGCATGGCTTAAGATCTTAAGCCCGGGAATAAAAAAAACCAAACTTGTTGGGAGGCTGAACGCCTTAAAGCCTTCCTGCTCATTGCCAGAGGAATGGCAAATTTTCCGTCCGAAATCGATCTTTAAAAACTCTAGGGAAATCCATCTAAAGTGTCGCACATTTCCTCCTCTGCTCGGGGGGGGACTTGAACCCCCACGCCTTACGGCATACGCCCCTCAAACGTACGTGTCTGCCATTTCACCACCCGAGCGTTGAGGCGGAGGGCAACTTCTAGCACGGACGAAGCGTCCCGCAAGTGAATCTTGGGCGGAGAGAAGCTCCGGTGGTCATGGTCGTACCGACGGCTCAGGAAGGCGGTATGACGGCGATCTTAATCCCCTTGCGCGCCCATGCGTGCTCCAGGACTTTCGACCAATCCTGGAGCGCAAATTCATCGGTGACGATCTCGTTAACCTTGAGTTTGCCGTTTTCGAGATAAGAGAGGGCCCGTGGAAAGGCATCGATCTGGGCAAATGAACCTTTAATGGTGATTTCACGCCGAAACAAATCGAATGGACTGAACCTTACAGTGTCCTTCTCCGGATAAACTCCATAGACGAGGATGGTGCCGCCGCGCCGGGCAAACTGAAGCGTATCCTCGCAGACAGCAGCCGAACCGGTGGCCTCGACGATGTAATCAAAGCCGGTCGGATTCAATTCCCGCAGCCGGTTTCGATGCTTTTCGGGACTTTTACGGTCGATCGCAACAATCTCATCTGCGGCCAAGCGTCCGGCCAAATCGAGTTTCGGGCCGGGGGGAGCAGCGACGACAAGGCGTCCGGCTCCGTTGAGTTTGAGCAACTGCGCCAGTACCTGCCCGGTTGGGCCGGCGCCAAACAGGAGCACATCGCTTCCCGGTTTCATTGCCAGGACCTCCATCCCGTGAACTGCACAAGAGGTCGGCTCAACCATGACAGCTTCCCGCGGAGAAAGTCGGGCGATCGGGAAGATCCGGTCTGCTTTTATACGAAGGTATTGTGCAAACCCGCCGTTTTTAGTCACTCCATAAGCCTGCAAGTTCAGGCACATCAGGTGATCGCCGCGCAGGCAATAGAAACACTTGCCGCAGGATTCGTTGCTGTTCGCGACGACGCGTTGGCGTTCATTGAGGCCTTTGACCACGCTACCGAGACCAACGATCTCGCCGGTGAACTCGTGCCCGGGTATGAGCGGAAAACTTGGGGCGAATTCACCTTCGTGTATATGCAGATCGGTCCCGCAAAGTCCGCAGGCGTCGATTTTTACCAGGACGTCGTCGGGCTCAAGTTTTGGTTCGGGGACGTCCTTGTATTTGAACTGTCGCGGTGCTTCGTAAACGATTGCTTTCATTTGTTCAAGGCCGTTGAAGATACCAGTCGCCCGCACATGCTCCGGAATCAATGCTTGCGCATGTTTTCTGCCGCATCTCGAAGGGCGGCCTGGACAGTGGCCTGGCCGTTCGTTGCGAGCTGGAGGGCAGAACCGAGAGCGGTCCAGAATCGGCCCATCTCTGGGATGTTCGGCATCACTTCGCCTGCATCGATGCAGATTTTCATCTCTTTGAGCAGCGGATTCGTCTGCACCATTTCGTCGGCCAGCGAGATGAGCGCCGGAATTCCGATCGGCTTTGCGTCGTTCATTGCTTTGAGGCCTTGTTCGGCGACCAGATAGTCTTGGACGAATTCATGTGCGATGTCCTGGTTAGCGCTCGCTCGATTGATGTAAGCGGCACTGACGCCGACAAAAGGCCTTGCCGGTTTCGTGCTGCATCCGGGGACCGGTGCGACTCCGAAGTCGATCCCGGTCTTCATCAGGTTCGCCCACGCCCAGGGGCCGGAAATCAACATTGCGAGCTTGCCTTGGCTCATGAGGTCTTCGGCAGCGCTGTAGGAGACACTCTTTGGCAGGACTCCGAGATTGACCAGGTTCAAAATGTCCGACAATCCTTGAACCGCGCCCGGTGTGTCCACCCCTATATCTGCGAGGTTGTAGGTACCGTTATTTTTGGCGTAAATATAAGCGCCGGCACCGGCCAGGATGCCCCACGAATAGTACGCGCTCTTGTAATCCCAGAGGATGGAGGTTACGCCCGGATGCTCCTGTTTGATTTTCGAATTCAGTTCGGCAAGTTCCGACAGACTCTTTGGCGGGGGACCGCCTAAAAGCGCTTTGTTGTAGATCAGAGTAACGGTTTCGAGTCCGATTGGAAATCCCCAGATCTGTCCGTTGTGTGTGACCGCCTCCCATGCCTGTGGAAAATACTTGGCGCGGATGTCATCATGCACTTCGATGGGCGAAATCAGGCCGGCATCGGCCCATTCGCCAACTTTGTCATGCGCCCAGATAACGATATCCGGTCCCTTTCCGCTTTGGGCGGCTGTCGGGAAGTTGTCGGTGATATTTTGGGGGGAAGCAAGCTGGACTTTGATGCCGTACTTTTGCTGGAAGTCTTTCACAACCGGCTCGAGTGTTCGTGTGCGATCCGAGTCCATCCAGACCAGGAGTTCGCCGTCGGTCCACGCGAACGCCGGGACGGCGACGACCCAATACGCCAGAATCAGGAAGAGTTTTTTCACGTTTGGGGAAACAGTGACTACAGTTTAGCCCTGGGTAGGGATTAAACGACTTTTCCCCAGCGAAATCAACAGCCTAAAATCGCACGAGCCAAAGCACTCGTGGATATTTCGCATTAGTCCGGTGCGGTCAAACCGCCGGTGTGTTCGAGCCAGTCTGCGATCTGCGTCACGATTCGATCAACGCGGTTGTCGGTGACGTTTACGACGAGTTTTGGCAAAATCGATGCGTCGACAAACTCTTTCACGACCTCCTGTTCGCGAATGAAGATCGATGCATCGTCGTACTGCGCCGGGTGGCTCGAGATTTTTAGCCGCCGTTGGCGTGCGGCTTCGAAGGAGTCGGGGTCCCTGTAGCAGAATACAAGTCGAAAACCAAGTTTGACCAGTCGTTTCTCAAGCCAGCCAAAATCGTAGCGCTTGTGCGCATAAAACAGTCGCGATGCCTGAGTCGAGATGTGAAACCGGTCGATAATCCAGGAGTAATATTTGTACAGTTCGAATAGCTTAGCCCAGGTGCGATAGGTTTCCAGGACGATGGCCTCGTCTTCAGGTTCGAAGTTAATCAGGCTCGCGCCCCAGGGAGCCTTCGTGAACCCGCTCCATTCGGCGGAAACGATCGGCGAATGGTAGCGATATTTCCGTCGACCAACGATCCGCGGATCTTCATTTAGCGTGAGCGCGATATCCGTTTTGCCAGTCAGTCGGGTGCCTTCCAGTATAATCTTGGGGCAAAGTTTGGTTACCATGTGGGGCGGAGATTCAGGATGATACGACCGGATCGGTTTCTGCAACGGGATATGGCATCGCTCCATCAAGTCAAGAAATAAGAGTTGTTCAAGGAGTTTGTGGCTCAACGACTTATGCGGGAGAGCTCCATGTTCGGTTCGCCCTTTGTGCGAAACGCAAAAACAGCTTTATTAGGGGAGCGCCTGTTGGTGAATTATCCAGGTTTTGCGGTTGGGCAATTTCTGTTGGGTTTATGATCAGTAATACGTCGCTTTGGCTCGCGCTTCGGAACCCGGTCTTCCGCAGACTTTGGGTAATCAGCGTCGTTTCCGGGATCTGCGTAGCGGCCCACGATACGGCGGCAACCTGGACGATGAACACACTTACTTCATCAAGGTTTCTCATTTCGCTGATGGCGACCGTTGCTTCTCTGCCTTTATTCTTGTTCACACTGCCGGCCGGTTCGTTGGCGGACCTGGTCGACCGAAAGAAGTTATTGTGCGTGATGAACTTCTGGCTGGCTCTTTCGGCGGTGACGCTGGCCGTTCTGGGCGCATTCCGCCTGCTAAACCCGTCCGTGATTCTAGCGTCCGTTTTTCTGACTGGGGTCGGGTTCGCATTTAACGCGCCCGCCTGGAGCGCGCTTGTTCCGGAGGTCGTGTCGAACGAGGAACTGCCATCTGCAGTGACTCTTGGTGGATTGCAACTTAACGCTTGCGGGATTCTGGGTCCGGCGCTCGCGGCTTTGGTCCTGAGTCACTACCAATCGAGCTGGATCTTTGCCGTCAACGGGCTGGTGTTTCTGCTGGTGGTCGTCGCGATTGCCGCGTGGAAGCGGAAAGAGCGGCAGTCGAAATTCCCATTGGAGAATTTTTTCGAATCGATTGTCGGCGCGATCCGTTATGTTCGGTACGCGCCCGGGATCCAGGTCGTGCTGGCGCGCAACACGCTGTTTTCTCTTTTTATTTCAGTGATTCCCGCGCTCCTTCCGGTGATTGGACTGAAGGAAGTCTCCATGAACTCGGCTGATCTCGGCCTTTTGTTCACAAGCATGGGAGCTGGGTCAGTGTTCGGTGCGATCGTGGTGATTCCAAGGGCGCGCGCACATTTTTCGCCAAATTCGCTGACCATTCTCGCGAGTATCATGCTCGCAGTTGTTTTTGTCCTGATGGCGATGATTCGTTCCACGCCTCTCTTTCTCGCGGTCGCGGCATTGGCGGGGATCTCCTGGACAGTGGCCGCCTCGGAGCTTTGGGTTGCGGGCCAGCGGGCCATGCCACCGTGGGCGCGCGGGCGGATGAACGCGACCCACATCATGCTTTCACAAGGCGGAATGGCGTTGGGGGGCTTGATCTGGGGCGGAGCCGCTGCGTCGCTTGGGGTAAAGTTTACGCTGCTGGCTGCTGCGGCGCTCCTGTTGTCCAGCCTCGCATTGGCCTTTCCGCTTTCGATCGATTTCACAGGGAAACTGAATTTCGATCCTGCGCCGCCGACGACGCATTATCATTCGCTGCTTCACCAGCCTCGTCCGGCGGACGGCCCGGTGGCGATCACGATTGAATTTCAGATTGATCCGGTGAATCGGGGAAAGTTCCTGGATCATATGCGCGAAGTCCGTTTGATGCATATGCGGAACGGAGCGTACAACTGGCGACTGGACGAGGATTTGTCTGAATGGCACTGCTTTCGGCTGGAGATGCTCGTCGCTTCATGGTCGGAGTATTTGCTCCAACATGAACGAATCACGCAGGGGGAACAGGACAATCTGGAGCTTGCCTGGATGCTCGACGTCCGGCCGGATGGCCCGACAGTCAAGCACTTCATCTCGGTGAACAAGGAACTGATGGGCGGGAAACGTCTCAATCCTGCCGAGCCGCCGCCCCCTGCCGGCCTTGGACGGCCGGTGCGGATTGAAAAGGCGGACGTCGAATCGGCAGTTTAAGCTGGGTTGGAACTGGCTGGAATACCCGGGGATCTGCAGTGCTCAAAGTTGGATGCATCGAAGGAAGCTGGACCGTCGCATGATTGAGTGCAAAGAATCGGGTTTCCAAGCGCTCCTGGATCGGGGCGCAATTGTCTGGTAATTAATAGTTTCGATACCCCCTATGACAGCTAACTCTACGTGGACGGCGCTTCGGAACCCGGTTTTTCGAAGCATGTGGATCGCCAGCCTGATCTCCGGCACCTGCGTTGCCGCTCAGGACACGGCAGCGACCTGGACGATGAATCGCGTGAGCACTTCGCCTTTTTTCCTGTCGTTGATGGCGACGGTTGCTTCACTGCCCTTTTTCTTTTTCACGCTCCCTGCGGGTGCGCTTGCCGACATGGTTGACCGCAAAAAGATGATGTTTACGATGACCGTCTGGCTGGCAATAGCGGCCGGGGGCCTGGCGATCTGTGGCTGGTTCCATGTCATTAATGCCTGGGTGCTGCTTGTCGCGGTTTTTATGATCGGGACCGGGTTCGCGTTTTACTCACCGGCGTGGTCGTCGATTCAACCCGAAATCGTATCAAATGACGAGCTCCCTTCCGCTTCAGTACTTGGCGGTTTGCAGCTGAACATATCGGGCATTATCGGTCCGGCCTTAGGCGGACTTCTCCTGCGATTTGTGAGTCCCGATGCCGTATTTGCCATTAATTCGCTCTGTTTTTTTCTGCTGCTGGTTGCCATTCACCGGCTGAAGCGGCCCAAGCCGGCGTCGGTGCTTCCATTGGAAAATTTCGTTGAGTCGTTCGTCACGGCGATCCGTTACGTTCGATACGCCCCCGGGATTCAGGTTGTGCTGGCTCGCAATCTTCTATTCGCATTTTTCATCTCGATTATTCCGGCGCTGATACCGGTGGTCGGCTTGAAGAAATTGCACCTGGATCCGTCGAATCTTGGATTGGTTTTTACATGCATGGGGATTGGTTCGGTGATAGGAGCAGTCTTCATTCTGCCTTGGGCGCGAGGAAAATTCAGTTCGAACGCCGTCACCCTTTTCGCGAATGTTCTCGTGGCGGTCGTGTTTTTTCTAATGGGCACGGTGGACGCCACCGCGTTATTTCTCGCCGCGGCAGGGCTTGCCGGGACAGCCTGGACAATGGCGGCTTCAGAACTCTGGGTTGCAGGCCAGAGAGCGATGCCGGGTTGGGCTCGTGGGCGGATGAATGCGACGATCATCATGGCCGCCCAGGGTGCACTTGCGCTTGGAGGGATTGTTTGGGGTTCATCCGTTTCCATGTGGGGAGTAACGGCTACCCTGATTGCTGCCGGCGTCATGCAACTCGCTTCGCTGCTGGTGCAAGCCTGGCTCTCAATCGACTTTACGCGTGAACTCGACTTCGAGCCTGCCCCGGTGAGCGGCGCGTCGCAGAAGTTGATCCATGTTCCCCCCTCACCGCATGATGGTCCTGTCGCCGTAATGATCGATGTCGAAGTCAATTTGAAAGTGGGCAGCAGCATGCTCGATATTTTGCGGGAGGTCCGCCTCATCAACCTGCGAAACGGCGCATTCAGCTGGCGGCTCCACGAGGATCTCGGGTCGCCGAACACCTATCGGGTGGAAATGATGTACCCCTCTTGGACAGAATATGTCCTTATGGAGGAGCGTCTGACCAAGAGCGAGCGCGAGATCCTGGACAAAGCGCGTTCCTTGCATGTCGGCGCGAATCCACCGGTTTACCGGCGTTTCCTTTGCGTGAACCGCGAACTGCACGCCCATCGGCGTACCGTTGCCAGACCGTCGTCGATGCCTGAGGCGCCGCTTAACTATGATAAGGCGACCGCGTGATGGGCCGGTCGGTGGTGAATAAAGGGTCCTGTCTGCGGATTCGATCCGGCGGCCGCCGGTTCGAACCTGCAGAGAGCACCGTTGGTCTCTTGAGATTTTCGCGCAGATGGCGGCTTACTCGTTCAATGCCTTTGCGAGCGCATGCCAGCCAAGCGTGGCACACTTGAGTCGTTGTGGAAATTTCTTAACGCCTCCAAGCGCCTGCAAGTTTCCCAGACCTGCTGTGGAGGCGGTTTCCTTCGTCAGGAAGTCGATAAAGGACTGTTTCAATTTCAAAGCCTCGGCGAAAGACTTCCCTTTCACCTGAGTTGTCATCAGCGAAGTCGATGCCATACAGATAGCGCACGCCTGGCCGGTGAAACGGATCTGGTCGACTTTGTGATCGGGCGACGCCGCTACGAACACTGTTACTTCATCACCGCAAGAAGGGTTGTACCCTTCGCCTTTAGCGGCTGGGGGCGGTAATTCGCCAAAGTTTCGAGGCCGTTTCGCATGGTCCAGAATGATCGTCTGGTAGAGTTCGTCGAGTTCCATCAGGCTCCGAAGTATCGAATAGCATTCCCGAGAACTTCGATGAGACGATCAATCTCGCTCTCGGTGTTGTAAAAGTAAAAACTGGCCCGAGCCGTTGCCTGGAGTCCGAGTTTGCGCATAAGAGGTTGAGTGCAATGGTGGCCACCTCGCATTGCAATTCCGAACTGATTGGCATAGGCCACGAGATCATGCGCATGGATCGATCCGAGCTGAAAACTGACGAGCCCTGCGCGTCCGGTTCGAGGGCCAAGAATTCGGATCCCGGGCAACGCAGAAAGCCGTTCGTACGCGAGCCGGCCAAGGTGATGGTCGTACGACTGGATTGCCGTCCGTCCG
>CAZMNG010000137.1:0-8006 GCA_964567505.1 uncultured Chthoniobacterales bacterium | reverse complement strand
GACTAAGGATTATCATCCTGCCGTAACCAGAGGACTTACGCGTAATCCCAAAGGGTAGTTATTCGGCTTCAGGAATCTATGGTGATGCCACGCTGGCAACGCGCCAGAAGGGAAAGATTCTGGTCCGGGCAATCGTCGACGGAATCCTCCAGGATATTCAGGGGCTTCGGAATAGTCACTGATGATTCCTGATTGTTATCGCCGTCTATCGCCGTCTTGAGATTTCATGTGAAACTAAAATGTTCATACCGGGGAACGCTTTGGAATTGTTTTCCAATCGACGTCGTATGTAAGATCCGCGGTCGCAACTCAGGAACGCAGGACGCACGTTCGTTCTTATGAATACTTTTACCGCGAATGTGTCGGTTATTGCGGGTGTCGGCCTGGCTCTGTTGGCTCGGTCAGCCGATTTTCTCGAAACTTTATCCAAAGAGCTTCGACGGCGCGGTACGGAGATCCTTAGCATTCCCATCGACATTGGCGTAGCCGATCAGGTGGCCGGCGGGAGCGGAAAATATTGGAAACCGGGATCGCGCTACTATGGCAAGACCAAAAAGGGCGAATACATGTCCGAAGAAGAAGCAATCCAGAAGGGCTATCGACCGGCCAATGGTACCGGAGAATAACTTTATGGAACTCAACCGCAAACTGACTCACCTGCTCAAAGGGGAGAACTCAAGAAAGGGAATTTTATGCACGCCAAGAGTAAATCCTCCTCGGAAACAACGCATGTCATTGAGGCCAAGATCGGTCTCTCAGCGCCGATAGGTTATTCAGTATATAAGAGGTAAGGCCAACGGATGGGGGGATCTGGTCGGAATAAGCCGCCATGCAGAGCACCAAGCCGTAGCCGAACCAGATCAGGACCTGGCGCAGCCAAAATAACGAGGGTACCCCCACCAGACGCGCCCTTCGATGGCGCCCCGACGCGCCTCAGACGATCGCGGTCCTTGAGCGGCACCCAGTGGGTGCACGAGTGCCCCGGCGGCATCGCACGACCCGGGCCGGAATGACCCCTTACGGCCCAGCTTCGCGACGCGTTCCCACCACGACGAGTCCCCGGCGAGCCCGATCGCAGAACGGGCTCGCTTGGAAATCTCTAACCAACCCGATCGCACTTCAGCCAAGTTAACCACAACCAAAACGGATTCCAAGTAAAGCGCCGAAGCGGTCGGACGCACCCGGGAGCGCCTGCCCGACCGCTGCATCGTCCCCTGAACCACCCCAAAGCTTCGGACATACCATTCCCTTCGCCATTGCAGTAGATAACCCTTCGAAGGGAGCCGTCAACGCGGCAGCTAGTTGGAAGCAGATAGCCGCTGGATCAGCTTAGCCAGGCGATCGTCCAATCGTTGACGTTCCTCAACCAGCGTTTGTTTCTGAGCGGCAGTGAGAATGGCCGAAATTTGGGCCTCAACTTTGGCACGCGCTACGGCCAGTTGGCTCAGGGCGGAGCCTAAGGTCGCCCCATCCGCGCTGATCGTCGTCTGGGAACTGGAGTTGGAGGCGACCGCATCGTCAAGGGCCTTCTGCGCTTCGAGCACAGCCAACTGGGCCGAGCGCAAGGCGGTTTTGTTAGCGTCTAAGATCTGCTTGACCTGCTGTTGTTGGGTGGCTGTCAGATCCAGATCCTCCAACAGGCCCTGCAGCGGGAGACCGCCCCCCCACCCAGGCCCCGGGCCAGGAAAATCGCCGGGGCTGAACCCTTGGGCATGTACGGCCCCCGCCAGAACCATTGATAAAACGATACCAATATATTTTTTCATCATTCCCGAATCTGCGGTCCGTTTGCGCCCCTCACCACCGCCTTCAGGACGAGCGGGTCCAATCCGCTGACGAATGGTCAACGGACCCTGTCGGGTGGCCGGGCCCGTCAGTTGCTTGGCCGGCTTCCAACACTCACGTCAATATGGGGATGCCATCATATGGCTGGCGCGAAAGCCTCAGAAGAGGCTCGAGGAAAGGGTCAGTCAACAACTGGCCGTTAACGCGGAGCCGACGACCTACGTCTCTCTTACCCAAACACAATCCATTGTGGCGGGTTGAGTCAAGTGCATACCCATGAGAATTGTTGACTGACCCAGGCGAGAAGTGGAAAGTGATCGCGTCTGACGAAAAGGGCGTGACGGTCTCAAGACCCGGGAAACAAACCCTTCTGCCTTTGACCCAAGCCAACAGCTTCGAGCTCTCCGTGCGGCGAGAGATCGCGCTGGCTGCGGGTGATTCTGTTCGGATTACGAAGAACTTTCGATGTGGCGCCGATCGCTTTACCAACAACGAGCTTTGTCGCATAGCAGCGGTTGACCAAGCCGGTATTCATCTCGATGACGGCCGGCTTATCAAAGTCGCTGAAGCAGTTCATCTTGACCAGGGCATAGCGGTAACAAGTCACGCAAGCCAGGGCAAGACCGTTGACCAGGTCATTGTTAGTGTCCCGGTATCAGCCTTCAGCCAGGCTAACCAGACACAGTTCTACGTGTCGATCTCGCGCGTCAGGGCTTCGATGCATTTGTTCACAGATTCCAAAGCCGCACTCAAAGAAGCGGTGATGCGTCCCAGCGAGCGGCTTTCGCCTTATGAATTCATTTCCAAAAGCGGCCATGGCCGCGACTTGGTGGCCTTCGTTACGAGAAGCGTCGAAGAGGCGGTTAAGCAAACAGAAAAAGAAATGGAAAGATGAACTTAGGGAGATCGTCCGTTCACGACACGGCGAAGGCGTTTGGATGCGTCTTAAGGCTGAGCACTTATTACAAGCTCAACTTCTGACGAAACGCTTTTGCCGATCGACGAGAGACTTCGACCTCTTCGCCGCTGCGGAGCTTTACTTTGAGACTATTACTGAACCAGGGGACGACGCTGGCAATATATCCAAGACTGAGGATCTGTCTTCGATTCGCGCGGAAGAAGAGGTCTGAGGGAAGGCGCTGTTCAAGCGATGAGATACTTCGATAAATCATGACCCGTTGATCGTCAAAATATACTCGGCTATAATCCCCCTCCGATTCCAGTAACCGAATCGCACTAACCGATACAAACCAGCACTTTTCTCCGTCGCGCATGAAAACTCGATCGTTTTCACGGAGCGGCAGTTCAGCTGGCTTGAACCGAGATGGTTCTTGCAGTTTCGTCAAAGCCAGCTTTAAGCGGTCTGGAGCGATAGGTTTCAAGAGATAATCTAGCGCGTTTACCTCGAACGCTCGAACGGCGAACTCATCAAAAGCCGTGGTGAAGATTATTTTAGGCAGGGGAGATGGCAAAGCCTGTATTAGCTGAAAGCCATCCTGCCTATCCATTTGGATGTCGAGGAAGACGACTTCGGGATCGTGCTGCTCGATCCGATCCAATGCTTCTCGGACGCTAGACGCCTCTCCGACAATCTCTATCCATGAGTACGGCACAAGCAGGCGCTGCATCTCGTTGCGCGCCCTTCTTTCATCGTCAACGATTAACGCTTTCATGAAAAATGCCAGTACCGAGGCAATTCAACCTCGGCAGTTACCGTCCCGGGTTCACTCGGGTAGACTCTTAGTCTTCCTTCTAAACCGTATAGAATCTTCAATCGTTCCCCAGCGTTGGCAAGGCCCATGCCCCGACCATTAATGCTCGATGCCAAGACGCCGCTATTTTTGACTTGGATCCGCACGGTCGTTTCTTCCGTCTGAATTTCACATTTTACGATACGCTTGTTATCGTTTGAGTGGTCACCATGTTTGAGCGCGTTCTCAACAAGAGTCTGCACGAGGAAAGGTGGGACCAATGTGTCGAGCGAAAGCTCGTCAACCTGCATTACTACAACCAGACGCTCTTCGAAGCGAAGCTTCTCTAGTGCCAGGTAAGCTTCAACCGTCCGCAATTCCTCTCGCAATGGGATAACCTTTTCTTCTGCTGTCTGCAGCGATGCTCTGAACAGCTCTGAAAGCTTCGTGATCGCTTCTCGAGCGTCATCCCGGTTCTCGTCCACGAGGGCTCGAATCGTATTCAGACTGTTGAAAAGAAAATGCGGGTTTACCTGTTGGCGCAGAGTTTGTAATTGAGCCTCGTTGATGACACTATGCAGTTTTAACCGTTCCACCTGTGAGTCCTGCAGTTGCCGTTGATATTGATAACCAAGATAAATTGCGGACCACGCCACCAGGGCTAGGCCGGCCTGACTCGTTGCCATCAGCAGAGGTCCAGCTGGAATCCGCTCAAGGTCGAAAGGAAATCTCATGACCAGGCTCACGACACGATAGGACACAAATGATCCTGCACATGCGAGTAATGCGCATAGTACTAAAACTCTTGGAGCAAGGCTTCGCAGCCTCAATTCGTTCCAGCTTCGCAGGCAGTACAGCACCCGAACTAGATGGCTGGATACCAAGCCAAAGAAACATAAAACTGTTTGATTCAGCAAGAACACATTTTGGATGCGCGCAACAGAATCGGCAGCGACTGCAATCCAAAAAAGCGTCCAAAGCCCCAACCAGAAGAACGCCTGAAAAAGCCAATAAACTGGGTGTCCTAATAAGACTTGCGCTAGATCTGGCGCGTTCTTTGGTAAGAGCCTTTGGCCCATGGCATCCGAAATACCTGTGTGAGTGCCAAGATTCCGTAACTGCCGCGTTCGTCTATCGACGGACTCGCGGAAGTGGATCGTCTTTTCGTCGATGATCGCGTCAGTGCGGCTCACGTTTTTCTCAGGGATGCGTTCGGCCAGCCATAGCGTGTGAGAAGGATATTTTCATTGGTGAAAATGATTTCGAACTTCTGCTTGAAAACGATTTTCTTTGTAAACTGCAGCGACTTTAGAGGAGGACTTCGTGGTAACTCATTGTCGCATATCCTAGTTCCCTTTGGCCGAGAGTCCAATTATGACGCACATCACTGTGCATAGGATAGGGTATGAAATGATCAGTGTTATTACCATTTTCCAATATTCTCCGCCCCCTGCGCATCAAAACTGGATCTCAACAGCGTGGTCTGCATCGTTCGGCAAAGCCGCATTTAAACGACAGACGGCAAATACGCTCGACAAATGGTCATCGGGTGCGTTCAGCGGCTTTTTTGCGGTAGTTTGCGGGGAAGTGGGACCGGTACGTTGATTGGAGAAGCCGACTATCGGGACGGTTCCGGTCATCCTGGGGGACGTACCGTGATGTCCCGCGCGATTGGGCTAAATCGAAAACCGGTCCGTCACCTGCCTGGCAAAATGCAAATCCCCGGCTTGCCTTCCGAACGAAGTTCCAAAAGCTTTTGCAGCTTGACAGCCGCAGCGAGGAACGAGCGAAGCGCTGTCGAACGCAAAATACCGTTACCTTCCCAGCGTGGAGCGAAGCCTGATCAAGAGAGAAACGAAATAAATGGCAGGGGCCCGCCTCCGGCGGGAAGGATGCCGTTTATGTCGGATTCGACCTTGACCAGGCGTAGCGCAGCGCTACGAACGCTGAACCCGCCCAAGTAAGCTACCCACAGGGAATGGGCGAGATGTCAGAAAATTTCAAATATCTTTGGCTAGATCTTGATCGAGGTGCCGGAATCGGGTCGAATACGAGGCGGCTTAATTCGAATCGATTCGCGAGGCAGGCGTTCAATCCTTTTGATCTGCGGTGCGGATTTTGTTCGCTGTTGCTTAATGCTCTCCTGCACACGCGGCATTTCTTCTTTGAGGAACGTGGAAAACTTCGGCAAATCGGAAAGTTCTGTCACTGGGATGACCGTCTCCAGACTGATGCCCTTCTCGTGAAAAAGTCGGATTCCTGGTCGCTCCCCCGCCAGCTTCAGTAAATGTTGGCACATCCGAAGAGCGTCCCGAGCCTCGCCTTCCTTCGCCCTGTCCACAATAAAACTGGGTGTGTAAAGGATTCCCATCTTTAGATGCTTCAGATCTTGCCTCCCGGTTTGGTCGAGCCCATAGAGACATTTAAGTTTGGACTCCAAGGCAAGCAAAGGGTGCATTACCGCTAGATGAAGATTGTCACCCTTCAAAAAATAATTCTGCTTGGAACGAATCACCAGATCGGTTTGTACGCCGTAGACGCCCGTCAAAAACTGGACAAATAGATTTCCTTGCTCGGATCTGTAAGTAAAATGCCCCATGTCTGGCGCGGCGCTGCCGGGATCGGCGAGCGTGGGCGCGACATGTAGTAATTCAGCCGTAGTGACAACGTCCGTCTGGTACCTGGACCAAACGTCCAGATCTTTGGTCGTGTACGGGCGGAGACTCTTCAGGTCAGGCACCCGATCTTCGTACATTAAGGCCCACAGATTGCATGCTTGGCCGCCGACGATCAGATAATCGATGTGGGCACGGTTTAGTGCTGCGTAGATCGGGAGAAAGTGCCGCGCCTCAAAACTAGATCCAGGCACGACTTTTTAGGCGCACGAGTTTTGAGACGGGAGGAATCATGGATGCTTCGGCTTGTGCGCGGTCCGGCTCCATAGACCAGATGCGTTCCTTCTCCCGCGCTTTTTCGGCGTAGAAGTCGTCATGCTTATGCCGCACTCTGCAACTTACTTGTTTCCTGGATGCCATGTCGCGGTACACTACTTGAATTAACACCGTGTTAATCGGTCGAATTTGACACGATGTCAAATCGGCTCCGGGGCACACTTGGCGGCCCCGATGTTTTCGGCGTACGATCAAAGCATGCCCCTAAAACTTGATACGCATGACGAAGCTATCGTCGCCGCTGTTTGGGAGGAAATGAAAAAAGCCATTTCAACAGCTCATCGCCCGGTCGCGGTGACTAAGCGCATTGTTGCTCTGGCTGTCAGGGAGCGCAACCGTGGCCGTCTCGCGGCAATCAAAAAACACCCGTCCAATGGCGTATGTGAAAAGAGCGGACGCCCACTTGACTGGGAGCATGCGGTGCTAGACGAAATGGAGCCAGAACTGGGCTTCACGGGCAAGCTTCAGTGGGTTTGTGCACGCGCTAATAACAGCGGCAAGCACTCGTGTGGAGGTTGCCCCTAGAAGGGTATCAAGACCCCAGGCGAGTGCGGATCGTGGCTCATACAGTGCATTGCGGTATTTATCACCTACATTCTAGTGATAATATGCGTGTTGAATGGGTATATGCTCAATCTGGTTCCAAATTGGCACTTCCCCATGTGAAACAGGTTTGGTCGTTCCCTTCTGTGCCAGTACTGTGCCGCTAAAATTTTCGGAAAAAGCTACGCAGTAACCAACTCTCCCGCGTCGACATGAGCATTCGCTTCCTCGGCGGCTTGTCTTAGCTGTTCAATAGTCTCTTGCTTAGGTTCGATTGCTGAGAGGCTGTATCCCCCGACAATAATCCGTACATCAACGGATTTGGTCTGACTTAGGATTCCGAAATCTCCGAGGCGCTTTAAGATGCATCTTATCCCTTTGATCTCACATCCGGTATCGGGTTTCCCAGTGAATCGGATACCCACGTCTATTCTCGTCTGATATTTCCCAGCGCCAATCAAAAATTTTAAGCTCCTTGTTCATGTATACGGCAAATGTTCTGTTTGGCTGAGGGGGAACGGTTGTATCGGCATCTAGGTATCGCCGAGGTGGAATTCCAGCGTAACAAAGACTTTCTGCTTGATCTTCTCGTGTCAACCCCTCGAAAACAACCGTTGGGGGCATCAATACTGAAGGGATGGAAAACAGGTCGAAATATTTCGATCCAAGCCCTGCACCTGCATATCCGTCGAGAACGCTTGTCCTAATATAAAAGGTGGCTTCCCCACGTCCGCTGAAATGCATCCCATGGACCGATGTGTACCCGGGTAAGCTCAAGTGTCCCAACAAATAGGGAAAATCAATCCGAATCAGGCTACCCCTATCTGGTGAACGGATTTTGCAGATTCAGGAATTTCTGCGGACCCGGGATGGGGCGGCAAGTGTTCCCGACCATGGGTGGGGGATGAGAGGGTGTGGTGCTGCCGATTCTCAACCTCGTGGTGATGACCGCCTTGGGAATTCTCCTAACCATTCTTACCGCATTCGAATCCCACCGTTAGCGGGTGACCAGCGCGCCCGTGTCAATCGGTGGCAT
>CAZMNG010000136.1:0-8042 GCA_964567505.1 uncultured Chthoniobacterales bacterium | reverse complement strand
GACCTGCAGCGTCTCGGCTGCGTTCATCTGATCTCGATGGGCGAAGAATCAAGAACGGTCGCGCTGACAGCTCCAGAGTGGATTGAATCCGTTGCAGGGGCCCTGCGGCATCTGATCGGTGCACCGCGACGGCGACATCAGGAGATCGATCCGCAGAATTTCAATATCGAGGAGATCGTCAAAGCGGCCCTCAAAAACAAGGAACGGCAAAGGGAAGCGGCCGATCGGCGAATCTCCCTGCGGCACCGGATCAGCCAGCTGAGCCCGTGGGAAAATTTTACGCTGCCTCCCCTGGATCAAATCAAGGAGACTGCAGGGATTTCACTTTCCAAAGAACAGAGCTTGCCGTAATCTCGGCGCGCAGACTCCAGCAGATTGCAAGATCGCGCCGGTGATTAAAGAATGACTTTAACATGAGCGACAACAATGAAGACCCTAAGACGGGCGTAGCCCTATCGGATGGCCCGGTGCACAACCCGGATCTCGTATTGATCCGCAAGGAGCAAGAGGATCGCAGGTATATGCGACAATTGTTGTCGCACACGTTATCCAGAAAGAATTTAATGGCGCTCACGGGTTTTTTCCTCTGCGTGTTTTTAGTTATACACTTATTCGGTAACCTGCAGTTGCTCCTGCCGGCAGAAGCAGCGCGCTGGCAATTCAATTTTTATTCCAAACTGCTCTCCGAGAATATTCTTATCGAGCTTATCTCATACGCTTTGTTTGCCAGCATCCTGGCCCACGCGGTCTATGCGCTCCTGATCACGATCCATAACCGGCGCTCTAACGGGAAACGTTATGAGTACGACCGCCGCCGTGTCAGCAGCAATTGGTATTCGCGCAAGATGGGGTTGTTGGGCACGATGATTCTTTTTTTTCTTGTCATTCACTTACGAGACTTCTGGTATCAATTGCAGTTTGGTCATGTCCCCCTGGACAAAGACGGGCAAAAAGATCTTTATACTTTAGTCGTTAGTGTTTACCGTAACGGATGGTATGTGCTGATCTACGTACTATGTATGGTAGCGCTTGGCTACCATTTACTGCATGGTTTCTTTAGCGCTGCCCGAACGCTGGGTTTCTACAACGCTCGCTACGTCCCATGGGTCAGGGTATTTGGCTGGGTCTACAGCATTGGCGTTAGCGCCGGATTCGCCATGATTCCGGTCTTCATCCATTTCGCGAGGCCATAGCTATGTTGGAATCCAAGATACCGGACGGACCACTGGAGCAAAAGTGGGTTCACTATCGTTCCACCGCCAAACTGGTTAATCCCGGCAACCGCCGGAAGCTGCATGTGATTGTCGTAGGAACAGGCCTTTCCGGGAGTTCTCTGGCGGCCTCTTTGGGCGAGATGGGATATCAGGTAACTTGCTTTTGCTTTCAGGATACCGCCAGGCGCGCGCACTCGGTTGCCGCACAGGGCGGCGTAAACGCCTGCAAGAACTACAAAAATGACGGGGATACGGTTTTCCGCATGTTTTATGACACGATTAAGGGAGGCGACTTTCGGTCGCGGGAAGCGAACGTGTACCGGCTGGCAGAATGTAGTGTTCAACTGATAGACCAGGCGGTGGCCCAAGGTGTGCCCTTTGCGCGCGAATATAGCGGATATCTCAGCAACCGTTCTTTTGGCGGTGTGCAAGTGTCGCGGACTTTTTATGCGAGGGGACAAACGGGCCAACAATTGCTCTTGGGCGCTTATCAGGCGCTGATGCGGCAGGTAGCATCCGGTCGGGTACAACTTTTTACCCGCCATGAGATGCTGGACTTGGTGGTTATAGAAGGAAAAGCCCGCGGTATTATTGTGCGCAATATGGACACGGGCGCCGTAGAACGCCATGGTGGCCACGCGGTCGTGCTGGCCACCGGCGGATTCGGCAAGATCTATTATCTGTCGACGTTGGCGATGGGCTGTAACGCGTCTGCAATTTGGCGGGCGCATAAGCGTGGCGCGCTTTTCGCCAATCCGAGCTGGACACAGATCCATCCGACGTGCCTGCCCCAGTCGGGCGAATATCAATCCAAGTTGACCCTCATGTCCGAATCGCTGCGAAACGATGGACGGATTTGGGTGCCGAAGAACAAGGATGAACAGCGAGCGGCTAACGAAATTCCGGAATCGGAAAGGGATTATTACCTGGAACGTCGCTATCCTTCCTTTGGCAACCTATGCCCACGCGATGTTGCCTCGCGCGCGGCCAAGGAAAGGATCGACGCCGGCTATGGAGTTGGACCGCTCAGAAACGCGGTGTATCTGGATTTTTCGAGAGCCATCAATGAACAAGGAAAAGAGAAGATAGCGGAAGAATACGGTAACCTTTTTCGAATGTACGAAAAGATTACCGGCACAAACGCCTACGCAGAACCGATGCGCATTTCGCCGGCGGCACATTTTTCCATGGGTGGGCTATGGGTGGACTATGAGCTCATGACGAATGTTTCCGGATTGTACGCGGTCGGCGAAGCGAATTTTGCTGATCACGGGGCTAACAGGTTAGGAGCAAACTCGTTGCTTCAGGCGTCTGTTGACGGCTACTTTATCGCCCCTTACACGATTCCGAATTATTTGGCCAATGAAATTAAGAGTGGACCAGTGGATGTCGATCAATCTGCGTTTGTGGCTGCGGAAGAGGCTGCAGTAGGGAAATTGCAGCGGTTGCTGGATACTCAGGGAACGATGCCCGCCGATCACTTCCATAAAACCCTCGGCAGAATCTTATACGACAAATGCGGCTTGTCGCGTTCCCGGGCCGGACTTGAGGAAGCCATTGCCAGTATTCGGACGCTTCGCGATCAGTTTGACCGCGAGCTGCGCGTACCCGGCGGACCTGAAATGAACAGCGAGTTGGAAAAGGCCGGTCGAGTGGCCGACTACCTCGAAGTGGGCGAGTTGATGTGCTACGACGCGCTAACAAGAGAGGAATCTTGCGGCGCTCATTTTCGCGAAGAATATCAGACCGCCGATGGGGAAGCGCTGCGGAATGACAAAGATTTCTCGTTCACGTCCGCCTGGGAGTGGACAGGGGCCGGCAAAGAACCAATCTTGCACAAGGAACCGCTGCGCTTCGATTTTGTAACGCCGAGTGTAAGAAGCTACAAATAAGGGAGTAACGCAGATGCGTATAGAGCTCAAAATTTGGCGCCAGGAACCTCAGGCCAAGCAGGGCCGATTGGTAAATTACAGCTTGCAGAGTGTGACCCCGGATATGTCGTTTTTGGAAATGCTGGACATGCTCAATGAGCAGCTTGTCCAGCAGAAGCAAAGGCCCGTGGAATTCGATCACGACTGTCGCGAAGGCATTTGCGGCCAATGCGGAGTCATGATAAACGGGCGGGCACACGGTCCGCTTCGGAATACGACAACCTGCCAGCTGCATATGCGGACCTTTAAAGATGGCGATACGATTTATGTTGAACCGTTCCGTGCAACCGCATTTCCGATAAAATGCGATCTCAAAGTTGATCGTAGTGCGTTTGACCGGATCATTCAGGCCGGGGGTTATATTTCAGCGAGCACGGGGGAGGCGCCGGAGGCGAACAGCATTCCGATTCGTCATGATGTGGCTGAGGCAGCCTTTGACGCCGGTACTTGTATCGGCTGCGGCGCCTGCGTCGCTACCTGCAAGAACTCCAGTGCAGCGCTATTTACCTCCGCCAAGGTTACTCAGTTCGCTTTATTGCCCCAGGGTCAATTGGAGGCTCGCAGGCGTGTCCTGCAGATGGTAGATCAGACAGATAAGGAAGGCTTTGGCCATTGCAGCAATACGGAAGCTTGCCAGGTAGAGTGCCCGCAACAGATATCGGTCTTGCACATCGCCCGCATGAACTGGGAGTATAACTGGGCGGTACTATCTCCGGGCTAGCCCGCAATGATCACCTAAAGTCCGAAGCGACGAGCTCAATGCGGGCTGGGAATATTAGCGATCGCCGGGAGGACACGAGGCATTGTAACCTATAAAAATCTATGCGTACCGAATCTGATAGCATGGGAACCATCGAGGTTCCTGACGACGTTTACTGGGGAGCGCAAACTGCACGCTCGCTCATTCATTTCAAAATTGGAGAGGATCGAATGCCACCCGAACTGATTCGGGCAATTGGGATCCTGAAGAAGGCCGCCGCGCTCGTAAATCAGGATCTGGGAAAGCTTCCGAAAGAGAAGGCGGATCTTATCAGTGCGGCCGCGGACGAGGTTATCGCTGGTAAACTTCATGAGCAGTTCCCGCTGCGGATTTGGCAAACTGGCAGCGGCACTCAGACCAACATGAACGCGAACGAGGTTATATCGAATCGAGCGATCGAAATGGCCGGAGGTAAGAAAGGCAGCAAAAAACCGATTCACCCGAATGACGATGTGAACATGTCGCAATCCTCCAATGACACCTTTCCGACAGCGATGTACGTCGCCGCGGCAATTGTTCTAACCGAAAGTCTTGTTCCTGCGCTGGAGGAACTGCACGCGGTCCTCGAGACCAAGTCGCAGGAATTCGCTCACATCGTTAAAACCGGACGAACTCATCTGCAGGATGCCACGCCGCTCACCGTGGGTCAGGAAATCTCGGGGTGGTCCTCGCTGATCGAGCGCGATCTGGGCCGGATCAGACTCGCAATTGACGGCCTCTACGATCTGGCGATAGGCGGAACGGCGGTCGGAACCGGCCTTAATACGCATCCGGAGTTCGCTCAACGCACTGCCAAGAAGATAGCGGAGCTCACCAAGCTGCCGTTCCGATCGCATCCCAACAAATTCGCTGCTCTTTCCGCCCACGACGAACTGGTATTCGCGAGCGGCGCACTCGTGACCCTCGCCGGGTCCCTAATGAAAATCGCTAACGACGTTCGCTGGCTTTCTTCCGGCCCCCGCTGTGGGATTGGGGAGCTTTCCATACCGGAGAATGAGCCGGGTTCCTCGATCATGCCCGGCAAAGTGAACCCAACTCAATGCGAGGCGGTAACAATGGTGGCGGTCCAAGTGAATGGAAACCACGCAGCCATTGCGTTCGGCGGCAGCCAAGGCAACTTTGAGCTGAACGTCTTTAAACCGGTGATGATCCATAATTTTTTGCACTCGGTTCGCCTGCTTTCCGATGCGACCCGAAGTTTCGTTCACTATTGTCTGAGCGGTCTGGAAGTGAACCGCACCAAGGTCGACTATTTTGTGAACCGCTCCCTCATGCTGGTGACAGCGCTCAGCCCGATCATCGGGTACGACAAGTGCGCGAAACTCGCGCATCACGCACATGAACATGATCTGTCGCTCCGGGAAGCCAACCAGGCGCTGAAATTCGTCTCGGATGAGGAATTTCTAAAGGTGGTCCGTCCCGAGGCAATGACAAAACCAGGATAGCAGGCCGGATGAACAGTAACGCGAAAGAAAAGGCTGCTGCATCGAGTAAGGCGAATGTGGCTAACCCGGAGACTCCGCATCAGGAATCCCCATCGCGGCGATTCTTCGTTTTGTTCGCGGTGTTCTTGCTCGCCGTTGTCATCTGGGTGATTCCGCCTCCGTCCGGCGTCCAGCCACAGGCGTGGCACCTGTTAGCGATTTTTGTTGCAACAATCGTTGGCATCATCATGAAACCGCTGCCAATGGGGGCGATCGCGTTGTTCGGAATTGCGGCGACGGCGCTTTCCGGAACGCTAACCATCAACCAGGCTCTAAGCGGCTTCGGGAACAGCACGATCTGGCTGATCGTGGTTGCCTTTTTCATCTCGCGCGGCTTCATCAAGACGGGTCTGGGCAGTCGGATTGCATACCTTTTCATGGCAGTGCTCGGCAAAAGAACCTTGGGTTTAGGTTACGGTTTGATCGCGACGGATCTGGTTCTCGCTCCTGCCATCCCCAGTAACACAGCCCGGGCGGGCGGAATCGTATTTCCGCTGGTGAAGGCATCAGCAAAAGCCTATGGGAGCGAACCCGACGATGGAACTGCCCATAAGATCGGCGCGTTTCTCATGCAGGCTGCGTTTCAGGGGAATGTCGTGACCAGCGCGATGTTCCTGACGGCAATGGCTGCTAACCCGCTTGCGGCTAAGCTGGCTGCGGGTATGCACATTAATGTTAGCTGGGGAGAATGGGCGCTGGCTGCCGTTGTTCCGGGTCTTGCCAGTCTCGTCATAGTCCCTCTCATTCTTTACAAGGTCTATCCGCCTGAGATCAAAGAGACGCCCGGGGCAAGTCAACTCGCCAGGCAAAAACTGGCAGAGATGGGCAAAATGCACAGGGAAGAATGGGTCATGCTCGGCGTCTTTTTCCTTTTGCTCTTGCTGTGGATTTTGGGTGATCCACTTGCCAAGATCGATAGTGCGACTACGGCCCTTGTCGGGCTCAGTGTTTTGCTGGTAACCGGTGTTTTAACCTGGAAAGATATTCTGACTGAAGAGGGCGCCTGGGATACTCTCGTCTGGTTTTCCGCGCTGGTGATGATGGCGAGCTTCCTGAACGAATTAGGCCTGATTCCGTGGTTTTCAAAGGGCGCGCAGGGAATGGTAGGTGGCGTCAACTGGGGCATCGCGTTTCCGGTGTTGTGCCTCTTCTATTTCTACAGCCATTACCTGTTTGCCAGCCAAACTGCGCACGTCAGTTCGATGTATGCCGCGTTTCTATCCGTATCCGTTGCGGTCGGTACCCCGCCTCTACTGGCTGCCCTGGTACTTGGATTCCTGAGCAATCTATTCAGTAGCCTCACGCATTATGGAAGTGGGCCGGCCCCGGTGTTATTCGGCTCCGGCTATGTCGAGCTCGGTATGTGGTGGAAGTTGGGTGCGCTCGCAAGCGTCATAAACATTCTGATCTGGCTTATTGTCGGCGGTTTTTGGTGGAAATTGCTAGGGCTCTGGTGAATGCCTCGTCGTCCGGGACCGGTACGGAATGGCACAAAGAAAAGCGCGTTGGTGGACCTTTGTGCAAAAGCGCCTCCAGCGTCGCGAAATCGGAGAAGCAGAAACCGAGCCCCACAATGCTCTGTTCGGCGTGGTCAGCGCGCGCGCGATGCGCCTTCATCAGGATCAGCCAGATATGGACTCCGCTGAGGTCAGACCGGACCGGAAGCGAGGGAAACAGCGGGCGAGGTTGGACGCGAACCCGCTGGGAAAGTACCTTGACATAAAGATATTTGGCGTCAAGGTATAACATGTTCAGACGTTTATTGCAAACAACCAATGACCCTGTCTTCACCATCATCCGGCTCCTGCTCGGAATCGTCTTCTTCGCGCACGGCGCCCAAAAAATGTTGGGCTGGTTCGGCGGCTACGGTTTCGCAGGCACATTGAGCGCCTTTTCCACCTCCGGCATGCCTACACCGCTCGCGCTTTTTGTCATTCTCACCGAGTTTTTCGGTTCGGTTGCATTGATTTGCGGAGCCTTTGCCCGAGTGGCGAGCGGCGCCATCACATTGTTGATGGTGGGCGCCATTGTCATGGTGCACGCTCACTTTGGCTTTTACATGAACTGGTTTGGTCAGCAGAAAGGCGAGGGATTTGAGTACCATCTGCTGGCGATCGGCTTGGCTGTAGCCGTCCTGGTCCGGGGTGCCGGGTCCTTCTCCATTGATGGCTTGCTCAGCAAGAGCATGGCGCGGGGATAAGAAGGAAACGTCTGCTGGTCATCGGCTCCCTGGAATATACACCAAGGGACGAACAGGAGCTCGGAGTTTGCTCTCTCTTTTTCTCTGAGTCCTACCGTTTTGCGCGCAGTTTTGTTCGCCGGGAAGGGCAAGTTGGCAGGACTGAGCCCGAAATATGTAAACATTAACTTCGGCTAAACCCTTGAAAATAAATGATAACGGCGGCGTTCGCTTCAGGCTCTCAACAGATTGATATCGTAATAGTTGAGACGATGGATGGGGCGGAGCAATGACCCTTAAAATTGCTCGTAGGCTCCAGCTTCAGACGAGTGGCAGACCCGAAGCCATGTTTGTCTTAGGGCAACAGTTTCGTAATATTCTGAGCGAATCGAAAGTGGGAAGGCTTTTCGTTAAGCGAACCGCTTCCGGAGGACATGTGTCTCTCTCATCTTGAAGTTTGAATAACGATTGTAT
>CAZMNG010000135.1:4625-8047 GCA_964567505.1 uncultured Chthoniobacterales bacterium | reverse complement strand
TCGGGTCGGTGTTCGGGTTCGCCCCGATCATCATGTGGACCGTTTACAACACGCACACAGCGTCGCTCGAAGTCGGATTTCTGGCGGCGATGGCGGTCGCCGCGGTCATCGGGTACATCAACGGCTGGATGGTGACCCGGCTCAAGATCCCGTCGTTCCTGGTTACGCTCGGGATGCTGCTGGTCGTTCGCGGGACTGCCTTATATATCACCGACGGGTTTCCCCAGGGAACCTGGACATCCGAGTCGATGCTGATGAAAATCATCGTCGGCCAATTCCCGGTCGGGGACCTCAAGATTTACGCCTCTCTGCTCTGGTTCATTCTCTTCTCCGTTATCCTGGGATACGTACTCACTGAATCGAAAGCCGGCAATTGGATTCAGGCAGCGGGCGGGAACGACCAAGCGGCACGAGCGCGAGGTGTCAAAGTTAGCCTGACGAAAATCGCGCTCTTTGTATTGACCGCGGTTATCTCAGCATATGCCGGCATCACCAGTTCCATTCGCGTTTCAGCAGCGAATCCGAACAGTGGTACCGGGTACGAGCTTGAAGTGATCGCCATGGTCGTTATCGGCGGCACGGCGCTGACAGGTGGCCGCGGAACGATTATCGGCACAGTGATCGGTGTTTTGATTTTGCGCCTGATGCGGAACGGTATTGTGCTCGTCGGCGTACCCGGGTTGGCTTATAACATTTTTATCGGCGGGATAATTTTGGGCATGATGGCTCTTCATGCCTGGCTCGAGCGGCGGCATCATTCTGGGGTTTGACAAGTATGGCAGACGAACTGGTGCGAATGGAGCACATCAACAAGTTTTTCGGGCGTGTCCAGGCGCTCAACAATGTTTCGTTGTCGGTGAACGAGACTGAGATCGTCGGTTTGTTAGGGGATAACGGGGCCGGCAAATCGACTTTGATCAAGATTCTCTCCGGTGCGCTCAGAGCGAACAGCGGAGAAATTTTCTTGCATGGTTCAAAAGTGAATATCCGGGACACGACCGACGCGATGAACTACGGGATAGAGACGATCTATCAAGACTCCGCGCTTGTGACCCAGCTCTCGATTGCTCGCAATCTCTTTCTCGGGCGTGAACCGGTCAAAGGTCCAAGATTTTTGAATCGGCTCGATCAGTCGATGATGAACGAAGTCACGCGCAAGCTGCTCAAACAGGTTGGCATCACCAAAGATATCCCGCCGACGACTCCTGTGAGCGCTTTATCGGGTGGTGAACGCCAGGCAGTTGCGATTGCCCGGGCAATGCATTTCGAAAGCCAGTTAATCATTCTGGATGAGCCAACGAACAACCTTGGCGTTGAAGAGACCCAGGGGGTTTTGCGGTTTGTCCGCGGAGCGCGCGATTCCGGTCACTCGTGTATTTTGATCGCACATAACATTTATCATGTGTTCCAGGTCGTGGACCGAATCATTGTCATGCGGCGGGGGAAAAAAATTGTGGACGATATCGATCCGAAGAAAACGACTATCGAGACAGTCGAACGTATCATCACGGGGATGATGACGGCGGCATAGGGAAGAGCTTTTAGCATAAAGGCTCCTGAACTGGTCGGGCTGCGATCAGAAGTCGAGACGCTCTCGCGAAAAATAAGTGCAAATCCTGCACTTCTTTCGCCAATTCCAGCTTAGTTGGATTGCCTATCGATCGTAGATTTTTTCTGAAAGGAGATCAAAAATGAAGAAGCAGCATTGGCAAGACTGGGTGAACCTTTTCTTGGGGATATGGGTCCTCGTCTCGCCTTGGGCGATCGGGCGCGATGCCGGCAGTGCGTTGGCATCGAACGCGTGCATTGTGGGAGTTGCAGTGACCGCCGTTGCCTTGGGGGCGCTGATCGCGTTCCGGCTATGGGAAGAGTGGGTGACCTTAGTCCTGGGCCTGTGGTTATTGGTATCTCCATGGTTTCTTGGATTCACTGTAGTGAGCGCGCTCGCGTGGAACACCGTGGTCATAGGGATAATTGTGACCGTGTGCGCGGCGTGGGCTCTCACTAATGCGCAAGACGTTGGGAAACCGGTAGCAAAATGACCGGTGATTGAATATGAAAAGCTTGGAAACGAAAAATCCGAAAGGTGAAACCCTGTTGATGCGGCGCATCGTGGTGGCGGTGGACCTCACAGACCATTCTGAGGCCACGGCAAACTACGCGGCTCGCATCGCGAAAAGCTTCAATGCATCGCTCTATGTCGTTCATGTTTTTGCGGCGGACCCGGTCCAGGGGTTTGAGCATCGGCGGAATTTTAGATTAATCGAACAGGAGCGGAACGATCTTGGCGTGCAGCTCAACCACCTGGCCGAGCGATTGGGGAAATTTGTTCCGACGTGCGAGCCGGTTTTCCTCACAGGCGAGCCGGCCGAGCAAATTTCAGGGTTAGCACGCGAGGTCGAGGCTGATCTGGTTGTGGTGGGCGGTCATAATCCAACGTTTCTGGGCGGTTTGTTGAACTTGGGTGAGCCACCGAAAATCATGCACCGAGCGCCATGCCCGGTATTGATTTACCACGGAAAGAAGGAATAGGTTATTTCCGTTCGATTACCGCGGCACGATTACCTTGTTTAGCAAGGGTCCAGGCAACGAATTTTCCTCCTTCACCGCTGCCCAGAACGACAACATCATATTCTTCCGGCTGACTCGGGCGTGACTCAGGCATGCGGGCTAAGCTACCGAAGGAATCGTGCCGGCTCAAGCGCGGGCGGCGCGCTCGGCCCGGAGTTGCTGGACGATCGTTGGAGGAGCCAAAGATGGCATCAGGAGAGTCGCAACCAGGACTGGCACAATGACCGCCTCGGCGCCGTCGAGGGCCACATCGCCTGCTGCGCCGACAACGGGGAGAAGAAGCGCCAAGACGCTTTCGAAAGGAATCTGGAGGAGTTCGATGAGACCCGCAGCCGCGAGCCCCACGCCCAGCGCAACAAGCTTGGGACGCAGAGGGACGCGTCGGTCGCGGAGCAGTGCGTAACCCAAAGGCGCATTCATATCCAAAATTCGGTCCTAATTCGCGTCCGGTTCCTGGTCGATCGGTTTGCGGGCGTTACGGGCCAGGACATGCTTGAGAAATGGCTGCTTGTAGTTTTCGAAGACGGCGGTGATGATCGCTTCGTCATCGGCGTAGCCGGTGCGCGAAATCGAGTCGGGTATGATGTCGGTCGCTCTGCGGAGGTAGAAGAGCGCAAATGCGGATTCAGCGATGGCTGTGAACGGGATCGAGCGGTTGAGCCCCGCATGAAAGTCCTCCAGGATCTCGGCAAGGAATTCGACCTGATCGGGAAGACTCGGGAATTCGGTGACCTGGGTGACAGAGAGTCGGATCATGGGAAGCATCCGAACCAGTTTGTCCAGATGCGCAGGTGTGATCCGGCTCGCGCCGTCTGAGATGAAATCCTTTAGTTCCCGGTCCGCGTACACGG
>CAZMNG010000135.1:0-4525 GCA_964567505.1 uncultured Chthoniobacterales bacterium | reverse complement strand
TTATAGTTGGGCGGTCAGCGCCAATGCGCGCTCTTTTGCTGCGTCGAGTTTTGTCAGGTCTTTTCCGACGCCGCGGGCGAGTTCAGGGCGGCCACCCCCTTTTCCACCGAGCATACCGGCGAGTTCCTGAATGATTTTGCCGGCCTGAAATTCTCGGGCAAGCGATGGATCGACGCTCACGAGCAGGTTCACCTGATCGGCGGCTTTGCCGAACAACACTGCGACCCCGGCAAACCCTTTGGTTCTGAGGTGGTTAGCGATGATCTGAAGCTGATCGCCAGTCGCTCCGTCGATCACATGGACAATTCGGCGCCGGTCAGTTGGTAGCTTGGCGACGATCCCTTCGGCGTCCCGTTGCAGATTTTGAGTCCGCTCCCTGTCGAGAGTCTTTTTCAGATCGAGGAGCTCATGATTGAGCGCGTCGATTTTTGCGGACCGCTGATCGAGCTCAGCCTGGAGATGATGGAAGGCCACCAGCCCGGTGAGAGCTTCAACTCGCCGGACCCCGGCCGAGATGGCACCCTCGCTGACAATCTTGAACAAGCCAAGTTGCCCGGTCCGCATCACATGGGTACCCCCGCAGAGTTCCATGGAGTAGCCATCGAGCCGGCCGGCGCGGCCGCCGATCTGGACAACGCGCACGTCGGCGCTGTATTTCTCACCAAAGAATTGCATAATATCCGGACGCGATCTGACGTCAGCGTACGGAACCTCCATCCAGCTGACGACATCGTTATCGACGATCCGGCCGTTCACCAATTCCTCGATTGTGCGGAGTTGCTGCGCTGTCACCGGTTGACTGTTGAAATCGAATCGGAGTCGATCCGGGCCGACAAACGACCCTTTTTGACTAACGTCTTTGCCGACCACTTCGTGCAAGGCCCAGTGCAGCAAGTGAGTCGCCGTGTGATGCGACTCAATCATCCGCCTCCGAGGTGCATTGATCTTCAGGACGACATGTTCGGGGAGACTAGCATCGATTGGCCGAGCCAATTTCAGGTAGAATGTCCGGCCCTGTCTCGTGACGCCCTGGATCGGGATGGATCCGTCCCCTTGCAGCAGCAGTTCCCCAGTGTCACTCACCTGGCCGCCCATCTCTGCATAGAGCGGAGATCTGTCGACAATTGCGTACGTCTCGTCTTCCTGCCGAACGATCTTCACCAGGCTCGCATTTGCGGTGTCGTGATAGAAACCGACGAATTCGGTCGGCAGATTCTCTTCAACGGCTGTGACAACATCTTTTTCCTGTGCCGCTCGCGAGCGTTCCCGCTGCTCTGTCATTCGCTTTCCCACCGCGTCAAGATCGAGTGTTAGTCCGCGCTCACGGACTAACACTTCCGTTAGATCGACCGGGAACCCATAGGTATCGTAGAGCTTGAACGCTGCATCGGCTGGGAACGCGCTGCTTTTTTGCTTGCTATATTCCTCTTCAAAAATTCGCAGACCGCGATCGAGCGTCTGATTGAACAGGACTTCCTCACTGTCCAACACTTTGATCACATGATCGCATTGTTTCCTTAACTCGGGAAATATAGGACCAAAGTTATCAACGACCGCCGGAACCAGTTTGCTAAGGAATCCGTCAGATCCGAATCCGAGATAGCGCCCGAACATCACCGCCCGGCGCAGGATACGTCTGAGAACATAATTGCGATCTGTGTTGTTCGGAATGATGCCATCGGTAACCGAAAACGTTAGTGTTCGGATGTGATCTGCGATAACCCGGAAAGCGACATCGACCTTCTGCTGTTCGCTCAAATTTGCGCGGGACTCGGGCAAGGTTCCACCGTACGATTTGCCGCTAAGTTCCGAAATTTTCTCGAATATCGGACGGAAGACTCCACTTTCATAATTTGAAATCGTCCGCGTGAAATCGCGGAAACCATCTGTGCACTCGATAATGCCGGCAACTCGTTCAAAACCCATCCCGGTGTCCACGTGACGAGCCGGCAACGGCGAAAAGGTGCCGTCCGGATTCGCGTTCAGCTGGATGAACACGAGGTTCCAGATTTCCATGCACAATGCGCTCCCCTGGTTTACGAGTTTTCCCTCTGTATCCCCTTTTCGGGTGAGGTCGACGTGGATCTCCGAACAGGGACCGCACGGGCCGGTATCACCCATCATCCAAAAGTTATCGTTGCGGTTCCCAAACACGACATGAACCTTTGGATCGAGTCCCGCCTTTTCGAATGCAGCGACCCAGTGGCAGTAGGCCTCCTCGTCAAAATCGGCTGGATCCCCTGCCCCGGGCTTGTAGACCGTAGTGTAGAGACGTTCCGGCGGGAATTTCCAGCGGTGAACCAGTAATTCCCAGGCCCAGTCGATTGCCTCTTTTTTGAAGTAATCGCCAAAGCTCCAGTTCCCGAGCATCTCGAAAAAGGTGTGATGGTAGGTATCGAACCCGACATCATCGAGATCGTTGTGTTTGCCGCCGGCCCGGATGCATTTTTGGGTGTCCGCGGCGCGCGGCGGTGTGAACGGCGGTTTCGCCTGACCCAGAAAATAGGGGACGAACTGGTTCATGCCGGCATTGGTAAACAACAGGTTCGGGGAAGTCGGCAGGAGGCTGGAAGAGGGCACGATCGTGTGCTGCCTCTCGCGGAAAAAGTCCAGGAACGTTTGCCGTATTTCCGATGCCTTCATGATAGCGGTGGGTTAACCCGAGCCGCGAAGATGCGCGAGAAATGCCCTGGGCTCAAGTGTCAGGTGCAAGCGCGGCCCAGTTCGCAACCGCAACGGCCGCAGTTGTCAGTGCAAATCGGGGAACTCCTCAAAGGGATTATAGACCTGGATCTGGTAGAACCAGACTTTATACCCGCCGGCGGTGCCCTGGATATCTGGACGACCGAAGATTCGACGGACGTCGGCTTGGGAAGTTACGCCGAGGGTGACGGCACCAAGGCGCCGTGTTTGCAGGGAATCGGGCCGGATCGTGTAAATGTAGACGGGCGCGTAGGCGACGCAGTCATTCCGGTCGAACGGGATCGCGATTACGTCAGCTCCGTATCCGGACGTGAACGGTGTCGGTTCCACCACTGGAGCGCGACCCAGGCCCCAGTGCCACCATCTGCCAGAATTTGAAGAAACCATGTAATAGTCATGACCTTTTCCGGCCGAAACAAAGTCCTTGTCATTTGCGGTCTTGGGAATTAAACCCGCCCTACCAGTCACGACCGTCAGAACCACCAACGCGCTCAAAAACATCAGCCGCCTCATATTCGATTTCCGTTCTTGTTAAATAAGACAACTGCAGTGGCCGAAAAATTCCCGCTCCTCGACGCGCCGCCGGTCTACCCGAGGCTCACTTCTCGACCGGTCAAACTCGAATGGTAAATTGCATCCAACATCTCCATGAGCTGGACCGCTTGCACCGAACTGTTGATTGCGGCCTCATCACCACGAATCGCCTGCAGAAAGTTTTGCATCTGCGGAACAAAAAGGTTGGGCACGGGGTCAAAGGTCAATTCGCTATCGACCAGTTTGCCGTCCTTATCTTCAAACAATGATAACGGCGGCCGCACGACGGTCGAATGCAGCTGCACCGTGTCAATGACACGAATTGTCCCCTTTGGTCCGAAAAGGGTTGTCATGAATAGTTCGCGTTCCCCTTTTTTTCCGATCGGGATTTCGTCCGTCAGATTTGCCGCCCAGGAGACTTCAAAGAGAACCGAAGCTCCATTTTCGAACCGAATCATCCCGCACGCGCTGTCTTCGACATCAAAGACGGGCGCTTTGACAAGTTGGGGAAATTTTTGGTACGTCTGCGCGGAGACGGTTCTCGGTTTCGGGTTGCCCATCAGGTACCAGGCCGCGTCGATTGCATGAACGCCGAGGTCGATCAGAGCACCACCGCCGGAGCGCGACCGATCCGTGAACCACCCGTCCACTCCGCCCGGGGTACCGCGTGATCGCACCCACATGGTCTTAGCGAAGTAAACTTCGCCCAGCCGCCGTCCGGCGATCGCCTTTCGGGCTGCCTGCGTCGGCCCGGAGAACCGCATTTGGCGGCCGAAAAAGTAGATCAGACCACGTCGCTCGGCTTCCGTGTGCAACTGTCGCATCTGCTCGGCGTTCAACGTGGGCGGTTTTTCACACAAAACATGTTTACCGGCCTGCAAGGCTTTGAGCGTGGCCGGGAAATGTAACGCATTCGGCAAGCTCACGACCACGGCATCAAGCTTGGGATCTCCAAGCATTTCGTCGTAGTTGCTGAACAACTTTTCCGGAGCAAATTCCGCCGAAAATTTCTTGCGGCGTTCTTCGCTGAGATCACACGCGGCGTACAACCGGCCTATCCCGGATGCGTGAACACCCTCGGCGTGCCTCTCACCGGGCCAACCCAAGCCAACAATACCGACATCGTATTTGTCCATCACTCGCCCAGAACGAATACCGAATTCTCCCTGGACGCAAATCCCGACGCAATATCAGGGCTCGATCTTCGATCCAGCCGGGATTCTTCTAATCGCGACCGGCGCAATCGCGAACGGTGATTGACTAACCGGACTGACTTTTTGGGTCACTT
>CAZMNG010000134.1:0-8072 GCA_964567505.1 uncultured Chthoniobacterales bacterium | reverse complement strand
GGCTTCGGCCGGCCAACCGAGCGCGACGCCGGCAGCTTCGATCGTCCCCTCGCCCTCCGGGCCGGTCGCTGCCGCACCGGTCACCGGACAAACGGCGTCGCTCGAAGACCGGGTGGCAAGCCTTGAAGCGTATATTAACAACACCGACGGGACCAAGACGCTCCCAGGCGTGCCGGGTCCCGGCCATAACGCCTGGATGATGATGTCGTCGGCGCTTGTCCTGTTCATGACCCTTCCAGGGCTGGCACTATTTTACGGTGGTCTGGTCCGCAGAAAGAACGTTCTATCTGTCCTGGCTCAGTGTTTCGGTATCGCCGGGCTGGTTACCCTGCTCTGGTGGGCATTCGGTTACAGCCTGGTCTTCGGAAAAAGCTTCGACAATCCGTTCTTCGGCGGCTCGGAGTACTTTTTCTTTTCCGGCGTCACGTCCACACCGAATACAGACTATGCGTTCTGGGTATCGCAGAACGTCTTCGCAATTTTTCAGCTGATGTTCGCGATTATCACACCGGCACTCATTGTGGGAGCGATCGCGGAGCGCATGAAGTACTGGACGGTGATCGTGTTTATCGCGATTTGGATGTTCGCAGTCTATTTCCCGATGGCGCACATGGTATGGGGAATTACCGGGTTCATGAACGGGATCTGGAATAACACGTCAACGATCAAAGCGATCGATTTTGCGGGCGGTACGGTGGTGCACATGAGCTCCGGATGGAGCGCGCTCATTCTTTGCCTGATGCTGGGGCCGCGTCATGGCTACAAAAGAGAGCCCTTGGCACCGCATAGCGTAGTCCTTTGCATGATCGGCACATCGATGCTCTGGGTCGGCTGGTATGGATTCAATGCGGGAAGCGCGGACGCATCTGATGCGATTGCGGCCGGTGCGTTCACGTCGACAACGTTAGCGACCGCAATTGCGGCATTTAGCTGGGGGCTGATGGAGAAAATTTTACGTGGCAAAGCGAGCGTTCTCGGTTTCTGCACGGGCGCGGTTGCCGGGCTGGTGACTGTCACACCCGCATGCGGATTTGTGAACCCGACCGGAGCCGTCATTATCGGCGTTCTGGCCGCGGTAGTTCCTTATTTTGCGGTTTCGGCTTTGAAGCCGGCTCTCGGCTATGATGACGCGCTGGACACGTTTGGTGTCCATGCGATCGGCGGAACGCTGGGAGCCCTTCTAACGGGGATTCTGGCGACTAATGAAGCGAATCCGAACTTAAAGCACGCCTTACTCTCATCATTGTTTTCCTCTCAAGTCAAAGCTGTGATCGTTACGATCGTCCTTTCCACTGTGGCGACATTTGTTATTGGGTTTATTCTAAAGCTGGTGATGGGGTTGCGTGCGTCACCGGAGGTCGAAACCATCGGTCTGGACCTCTCCGAACATGGCGAGGAAGCCTACATTTCATAGAAACCAATTCAGCCAATAACAGGACGACAGATCTGAGTGTGTATTCCAATTTTAAATAACAAATGCGAGATGTTCAGGCAGGTGCGCACGCAGCCACAACGACGATATGAAAAAAATTGAGGCGATCATAAAACCCTTCAAGCTGGAAGAGGTCAAAGAAGCGTTATCCGACCTCGGAATCGAGGGAATGACTGTTACCGAGGTCAAAGGCTTCGGAAGACAGAAAGGTCACACGGAGATTTACCGCGGAAGTGAGTACACGGTCGACTTCTTGCCAAAGATCAAGGTAGAGGTAGTCCTTGGCGACAGCATGGTGGAGAATGCGACCTCTGCGGTCGTCAAGGCTGCGAAGACTGGGAAGATCGGGGACGGAAAGGTCTTCGTTTACGCGGTCGAAGAAGCGATCCGGATTCGGACCGACGAAACCGGTGAGAAAGCTATCTAATCCGGTCCAAGTCGCCCAATCTTGAACTTCGGACGAAAGAAGTGCTTTCTTCTTTGTCGTCGTGGCCTAACCACATGATCGCGACCGAGCACACAGACATCGTTAATTCGAGAATCCTGGCTATCTCCGAAGACAAAATTCAGGGATTCGTCCGGGAGCCGTTCCGGGAGATCGCCAGATTGTCCGGCGTCGACGAGAAACTTGTGCTCGAGCGGATCAGAGCAATGATGACCGCAGGCACAATCCGCCGTGTGCGCCAGACGTTGCTGGCGACAAATCTTGCGGAAGGAGCGCTTGTCGCCTGGAAAGTGCCGCCGGAAAAGGTCGATGCAGCATTTGACTACATGTTCAGGCAGGATCCTTTTTCAGGTCATGTCGTGATTCGATCGACCGATACGGGGACCCAAGGCAGCGAATACCGGCTCTGGACGACACTCAAAGTCCCACGGGGATTTGGACTGGAGAGACATGCAAACATTCTGCTGCAAGAGATCGGCGGCGAGAAAGTAAAGATCATGCCGGCGAAAGGCATATTCGCGCTTGGAGTCGGGCATGTGCGACGCAAAACGATCGAACCCGGCGCGCGAAGCGATCAGCCCGCGCGGATGATTCGGACGGAGGTCGTCGAGCTCAACGATCTCGAATGGGCGGTATTGACCGCGCTGAAAAAGGAGTTCTCGATTGACGAGATAACGGCTAACCCCTGGGAGCGCCGTGCGAAAGATGCAGGGTTGACGCTGAGTACATTCTTCTCAGTCGCAGAAGCGCTCCAAAGCCGAAAAATCATCGGGCGATTTTCGACATTCCTTGAACATGTCAAGCCCTCCTCCGGCGGCATCCGAGTCACGCGGTTCAACGCGTTGTTTCACTGGGCGGTGCCCCAGGGGATGGAAGAGCGGACGGGATCCGAAGTCGGCCGACACGAAATTCTGACGCATTGTTATTGGCGCGAAGCCGGCGTCGAATTCGGCAACGTCAACGTCATGGCGGTCGCACACGGAACCGAAAAACAGCGCCTGCTCGACCACAAGGCGGCCATCGACAGTCATCTGGCGAATTGCGGCATTCCGGTCTCTTACACGAATGTCTTCTGGGGTGGACGCTCTGAAATCAAACCATCGGAAATCTCGCCGATCGTGTACCGTGAGTGGTTAGCCCGAAAATGAATACACATATCCATGAACGGCCTAAGGGTGGTCAACGCTCAACGTCTGGAGGCTTCGGGCGGGATGTTTGTCTAGCCCAAGAGCTTCGCGAGGATCTCGCCGACGATGTTCGGATTTGCTTTGCCCTTCGAAAGCTTCATTACCTGTCCTTTGAGGAAATTGATCGCAGCTCCTTTCCCGCTCTTGAAGTCCTCGACCGACCTCGGGTTTGCAGCAATGACCTGACCGCACAGCGCCTCGATTGCTCCGATGTCGCTCTCCTGCTTTAAGCCTTTATCGTTGATGATCGCGCCCGGGGATTTGCCGGTCGCGAACATCTCCGCGAAAACCGCCTTGCCCTGTTTGCTGCTGATCTTTCCGGCATCGACGACGTCGACGAGTTCCTTTAAATAGGTCGGAGGAATCGGGCATTCGGCGATCCGCTTATTCGCTGCGCTCAGGCCGCTCAACAAATCGTTCAACACATAGTTCACAATTGCCTTGGGCTTGCGCGCTCCTTTGGCAGCGGCTTCGAAATAAGAGGAAAGTTCCAGGTCGTCCGCCAGGACGCCGGCGTCATATTCACTCAGTCCATACTCGTGGATAAAGCGTTCTCTCTTCTCCCAAGGGAGTTCCGGAACACGGCTGCGAACCTCGTTCATGAACGCGTCCGTCTTCACCGGCAACAGGTCCGGATCTGGAAAATAGCGATAATCGTGCGCCGACTCTTTTGTTCGCATCAGAGTTGTCTCGCCGGCGTCGTCGTCCCAGCGACGCGTCTCCTGCTGCAATTCTCCACCCTCATCCAGGATCTCAATCTGCCGATGAATTTCGTACGCGAGAGCCCGCCGGACGCCACTGATCGAGTTGAGGTTTTTCAGTTCAATTTTCGTTCCAAGCTTTATCTCCTCTTTCCTGCGGACAGAGACGTTGCAATCGCAGCGCAACTGCCCCTTCTCCATATCCGCGTCGCTGACCCTTCCGTAGACCAAAGCCTGCTTCAGAGAGGTGAGATACGCGAAGGCTTCTTCAGGTGATTCGATCTCCGGTTGGGAAACGATTTCCATCAACGGCGTGCCTGCGCGATTGAAATCAATGCCGGTGGTTGTTTCGAAGTGAAAGCTCTTTGCGACATCCTCTTCGAGGTGAATCCGCACCAGACCGATCCGCTTATTCGGGTGGCGGATGTTCTTTTGAGCATCCTTGGGATAAGCCAGGTCGTAGAGTGGAACTTCACCCCGGCGGCACATCGGCGCGTCGTATTGGGAAATCTGATAATTCTTCGGCATATCCGGATAGAAATAGTTTTTCCGGTCAAACTTGCAGATCTGCGCGATGTCACATTTCAAAATCAAGCCGGTAAGCGCAGTTTTCCTGAGGGCCTCGAGGTTCATTGCCGGCAACGCGCCCGGGAGCCCCAGGCAGATTGGACAGACATGCACATTTGGTTCTGCGCCGTACTCGACGGCACAGCCACAAAACATCTTGCTGCGAGTATTCAGCTGGACATGTACTTCCAGCCCGATCGTTGCGACATAATCACTCTTCATGCGTGCGGCCAACCAGCTCTTATTTAATTAATGTTGTTCAAGACAACCATCAAGCCATGCTCGAAGGCACCTGAGATTGCTGCCTCAACAGATGATCGCACAAAACGAGCGATGCCATCGCTTCAACCATCGGAACCGCTCTCGGCAAAACGCAGGGATCATGCCGGCCGCGTGCGGCGAGTTCAGTCGGTTGCCCGGAGACAGTCACTGTCTGCTGAGGCCGGAGAATTGTTGCCGTCGGTTTGAACGCCACCCTGAAAAAAATATTCTCGCCATTGCTGATGCCACCCTGAATTCCACCGGAAAAATTTGTCCGGGTTCGTACCCGGCCTCCCTGCATCTCAAACAGATCATTATGTTCCGCGCCAGTACTCTGGCTTCCGGCAAATCCCGAACCGATTTCGAAGCCTTTTGTCGCCGGCAAGCTGAGCATCGCTTTGGCGAGGTCCGCCTCAAGCTTGTCGAAGACCGGCTCGCCGAGACCCGGAGGCACACCGCGCACGACACATTCGACCACGCCGCCAACGGAATTCCCTTCTTTGCGCATCGTCTTGATCAGCTCAATCATCTCCGCAGCCGCCCTTGGATCCGGGCATCGGACGATCGATTCTTCCACCGCCTCAAAACGCACATGGTCCGGATCGACATCGGCTTCGAGCCGGTGCACAGATTTGACATAGGCGACAATCTCGAAGTCGGGGCAGAATTTTCGCAGCACTTTTTTTGCTATGGCCGCAGCCGCAACGCGGCCAATGGTTTCGCGGGCAGAAGCACGCCCTCCCCCCTGCCAGTTCCGGATTCCGTACTTGGCCTGGTAAGTGTAATCCGCATGCGACGGGCGAAAGGCCGACTCCATTTCGCGGTAGGCCTCCGGCCGCGCGTCTTCGTTCCAGACCATCACCGAGATCGGTGTCCCGAGCGTGAGCCCTTCGAAAACTCCGGAAAGTATCCGGCATTTGTCCTTCTCGTCACGCGGTGAAACGATCTCGCTTTGGCCGGGCCGGCGCCGGTCAAGGTCTAGTTGGATCTCTTCAGCGGTCAACGGGATACGGGGCGGGCATCCGTCCACCACGGCCCCGACACCACCCCCGTGCGATTCACCCCAGGTCGTCACTCGAAACAAAGCGCCAAATATAGATGACATGCCAGAGGGGCAGCCTAACCCAAAATAGCGAGGACTATCAAGTGGGCGTTCACCGTTCGCCGTTCACCGTTCACCGGCGCAGGGTGAGAGACCCGTATTGTAACGGTGTCAGTGACCATTTGCGGACACTTTCTTTGACTAACGCTCTCATGAGTACGAAATTTCATCCAATGATCGCCAAAACAAAGCTGACTGTACCAGAATCCTTCCCTCCGTTCAGCCTCTCCCGCTTGCTAAAGACGGTGTTTAAACCGAGCGCGCGGGAACGTGTGGCTATCTTGATTGACCTGGATGATCCACACGGGATTAAGGATTGTGAGTTTTTAAAAAATCCGGACCTCACCATTCAGCGACACGCGTATGAAGTATTTTATCTTGGACTCAAGAATGGCGTTTCAGAGGAATTGGATCTCACGGGCGGTGATATGTTCGCCTACAAGGCGACGGGCGGCAGCAATCTCGACCTTCCTGATCTGGCCGTTGCCGCAGACGGAACGGAACTAAGCCTGGAGGGAGATATTTACCCGAATTACAAGCTCATACTTTGTTGTTCGACCTCTTCCGCAACGGCGCCACTGACCGCGTTTGCTAAGCGATACGGATTCAGGGGCGCTACGCTGCACGGGCTGAACCAAATCATTATTAACAGCGGTCTATCTGTCGATTATGACGAGGTTAGCAGGAATGCGGAGAAACTGCGGCTCGGGATGACGCAAGCGGACTGGGTGGAGATCGATTTCACGTACGGCACGAAGAAATTCAGCCTGCACCTCGACCTCGGCCGCCAGGAAGCGCAGAAGAGCCACGGCTTGTGTCGAGGCGGACCGGATATCGCCAACCTGCCAGCAGGTGAAGTCTACTACGTGCCAACCGGCGCTTCTGGACAATTTCCGCTGACGTTCGAGGATGGGACGATCGGCCTTATGACAGTGAACTCGGGCCGCATCGTGGAATCAGAGCTGTTAAAGGGAAATCAGAAAACTATCGACGGGCACAGGCGCAAGATTCAATCGGATCCTGCAACCGGGGAACTTGGAGAACTCGGGTTCGGAACGCAGTTGCTGCCTGTTTCCGGACGCGACATTCAAGACGAAAAAATTCTCGGAACACTCCACGTAGCAACCGGGCGCAGCGATCACTTGGGTGGTCACCTGACGCCGTCAAAATTTCACGATGCGAAGAATGCGACTCACGATGATATTCTGTTCGCCCCGCACAAAACGCCGGAAATAAATGTACCTCAGGTTCGCATGCTTAGAAACGGTCAGACGGATGTACTGATCGAAAACTTCCAGCCTGCCGAATACATGGTGGACCTTCTGCGCTAGTGTTCCGTCCCCGAAGTAGCAAGTACTTTTTCTGGCGGCCTCCAGATCAGTTGGCTGTTTTTCAGGCGGGAACCAAGCCGCATATCGTGCGGGTACGGGTCGAGAGAGTCCGGCCGACGCCGGACCGAAGCGACGTGCTTATTGTGGACTATGACCAACGTTTACGAGAACGAACTGCTCGTGGAGCAGTATCTTCTGTTCCATTACGGTTCGGCCGAAGACCAATTGCCGTATGCCTACGGCCCAAAACACGCGCTGTTCTACCCGGTTCGCTGCGTGAGCGAGTTTCTGCCCGCCATTGGGTCTGTCGAGCGCGCACTGGACCTGGGCTGCGCGGTGGGGCGATCGACGTTCGAACTGTCGCGCTGGGCGACTGAAATCATCGGAATCGATTTGTCACGGGCGTTCATCGCTGCGGCAAATCGCGTCCGAGAGTCTGGCCGAATTGACATCCGGCGCCGGGAGGAAGGTGATTTGGCGAGGGAATTCACAAGAGAGTTGCCTCAGGATTTAGACCGAGAAAGATGCCGGTTCGAAGTGGGCGACGCCACCGATCTGCGGGACGACATTGGTCAATTCGACCTGGTGCTGGCTGCCAACCTGATTGATCGCGTGAAGTCGCCAATCAAACTGCTCAATTCGTTTTCGGGCTTAATCCAGAGTGGTGGCCACCTGGTCTTGTCCTCTCCGTACACCTGGCTGGAAGAGTTTACTCCGAAACCGAATTGGATCGGAGGCCGATACAACGCAGACGGCACGGCCGAGTCGACTCTGGAGGGACTCAAAAAAGTTCTCCTGCCGGATTTCGATCACCTGCGCACGACAGATCTCCCGTTCCTGATTCGGGAACATGCGCGAAAGTTCCAGTGGAGCGTCGCGCAGGCGACAGTGTGGCGCCGGAAATAGTGCGGAATTCGGCCACGCAAATTATTCAAAGGCCTCCTGTAACCGGAAGTCTTTGCTCTTCGGCGCGGGCCGAAAGGAGCATAGGCGTCCCTGCCTGTGTCTTATGGAGCACGCAAATCCGCCGGGCGGATCGGAGCTTG
>CAZMNG010000133.1:0-8079 GCA_964567505.1 uncultured Chthoniobacterales bacterium | reverse complement strand
CGCCAATCTATCCCTCACTTCCTATGCAAAACGATGCAGAAGCGTATCGGCCGGGTGGAATTGACCGGCGCTCTTTTTTGAAGTCCGCTGCGGCATTTGCCGCCGGATTTTCGGTTGCGGATTGGACCAAACGCCCCACGAAGGCATCGGCGCGGTTGGAGCAAGGAATTCGCCACCGCCTTGGCATTCCGCCGTCGGCTGAATATGTCCTGATAGTCGATCAGGCGGCCCACCTGGATTGGGACTGGTGGTATACATTTGATCAGTACTTTGCGCTCCCGCGCGTTGGCCCTCCACCCTCACCCCTTGGATATGGCGTCGATGCAATCTTAACAGAGGCGGTCAAAGTGCTGCGCGGCAACCACAGTCCGCAGCCAAAAGAATCCTATTATTATTCGCTTTCCGAGATGGGCTTTTTCCAGGAATTTGTGAACACTAAGCTTGAGCAGGGCGTCGATATCGTTTCACAGATTCGCAATTTCGGCGAGCATCTGCGGATTGTCGGTGGGGGAATTGTCTCTCCAGATTGTTTATTGTCCTCTGGCGAATCGTTCCTTCGCAACTATCTGCTAGGAAAACTATGGTTAGCAAGTCTCTTTCCGGAGCTGTTGCCATTGAAACATTGCTGGGTTCCGGACGACTTCGGTCAGGATCCGGATTTGCCAATAGCGGCGAAGGCGCTCGGCATGTCCAGTATTTCCTTTTCGCGGTTGCCGGGAATTGCTCCAGGCAATTGGCAACAGACAGAATTGCAAACGGACGTGATTGCCCATGGCGCTGATTTCTGGTGGATCGCTTCCGATAATGCATCCACTCTTTTTACGCATTTTATGGTCGGCGGAACGTACTCCCATGGTGCAAATCTGGCGACAAGCAATGGTGTACCGGCCAAGGTCGTATCTGCGATTCAAACTTTCCTTCGTCACAACGACAACGCCAAGACGTTGAAGCCGCCTTTCTCCGCGGCGCCCTCTAACTACATCTACATGCCGGTCGACGATGATTTCATGTATCCAATCGCTAATCTCCTCGATTATGTAAATACGTGGAACTTAAGCGGGCAAACGGAAGGAGTTTACGCTGTGGAGGCCAGCTACGATGATTTTGTATCGCTCGTGCTGGCCTCAGGGACTAACCTCGAAACAAGAGCCTACAATGGGACTCCGTACTGGACGGGCCATTATGCGACTCGACCCGGGCTAAAGATCCTTCACTATGGCACCAGCCGCTTGTTACTGGCCGCTGAGGTGTTCGGCTTGCTCGCTTTCGGTCTCGGCGCGTCAGCTCAAACAGCACGGTCGTACTGGAGCGGTGTGTCCGGAGCCTGGAATGATTTAGTGCCGAGTACTCATCACGATTATATCTGCGGAACTTCAACGGATAGCGTTACAAAAAACGAACAGATTCCTCTGCTTCAAACCGCGTTCCAGGCTGCCGCCGCCGCCGTGGAAACCGCTCTTAGTGCTCTGGGTGCTTCGGCCGGCAATCCGGGCGAAGTGCTGATTGCGAACCCGGCGGGGATCCCGTTCTGGGGGCCGGTCGAGTTGCCGGGGCTTTTGCCACCGGGCATGACCAGCATGGGCATTGAGCAATATTTAACCCCTGTTCAGGCAGCACACGGAGGCGGCTGCGTGTTTACAGCCGGCGTGCCAAGTATGGGGTACACGATTGGCAAACTTTCCCAGCAAATTGTCCAAGGTCCCTTGCCCGCAACGATTTCGCCGGAATCCCCAGAAGCAACCGCCTACACGTTGAAGAACGAGTTTCTCACCCTCGTAGTGAGCGCGGCCTCCCATTGGGGTATCTCATCAATCCAGAATGCCAATGGCGAAGCGCACTTGAGCGGGGCAACCTCCGGCAATGACCTTGTTTTCTACACTGATCCAGGTAACACCTACCAGTTTGCAAATGAAATCTCCGGATACACCTCTTTTGCGCCGGCCAATGTCACGGTTCGGTCCTCAGGACCAGGGCTTGGACCCACCATTCTGGAGTCCGGGCCGGTCCGGGTCAGATTGCAGACAGTCGCCACTGTTACCCACACCAGCGGACTTGGAGGGTGGACTCAAACCTACACACGCGAGTACGCTCTTGTAGCTGGCGAGTCTTTTGTCCGGATGACGACGACAGGCGCGGCACCGAGCGGATTCTCTGTCATGACCGCGTTTCCGCTGACACACCCGATCACTTCAATCGTGCATGGAACTGCGAATCATTGGACTGCTGTTCAACCGCATCCGATTTCGAAATGGACTCCCCCCGTCTTCCAGGCCACCCACCATTTTCTGCTGCCGGAAGCAAACGGAAAGGTGCTCGCGGCGATCTATCATCCGGAAGTCCCGGCGTGGGGCTATGACAAGTCCGGTGTTCTGTTGGGTTGCCTGTTTCGGAACACACCGGGTACCCAGCGTGGGAACGGTCTCAGGGCAACCGATCCTGACACTCACACAGTTCGCTATGGTTTCCGGGTGCGAGATAATGATCTTCAAGCGCCGGAAACAGGGGAGCCTCTGGTTGAAGCCTTGAACTACGTAGCACCGGCGATGGCGCGACTCATTTCCGGAGCACCAAAAGCCGCTCGCCGCCCAGCGTTCTCGTCCATCGCCAGTATAAGCGCGCCCGGCATCATTCAAGCAGCTAAGCCCGGCGACGTCGTTCCCGGTACATTGATCCTGCGGATCTACAACCCTTCGAATACGCCGAAGACATTGGCGGTCGCGCTGGGCGCCGGCAGGCCCGCGGCGGTGCAGGCCGTCACGGCACTCGAGGACCCGATCACAACTGATGCACCGCCGATTCAAATTACCAGGAACGGATTTATAATCCACGTCACCACCGCACTAAATACAGTGCAGATTTCGTTTAATCCCTGAATTCCCCGAATAGAGAACGCCCAGCTCGTCAATGCAGAGGCACAATGGCAACGAAGTCCGGAACGCGTCACAAACCGCAAATCCCAAGGCTAGCCTGGAAACGGATCCGAACCACATTTACTCAAAGTTCCGGAGCGCATGAAACTTGCAGGGACGGCGCTCATGCTGGCAGACGAACCCCAGCGATTGACATCGCCCATATTATGCGGTTATTATTTGGCGAAGCAAAAAACGAACCTGCGCGTGAAAAGTCTTATCAAATGCGTTGAAGAGAGGATGGAGAGAAACAAAAACCGGCGGTTGCGGTGTCTGGGTGAATGTATCGAGCATGCCATAAGCTCTTCTGCCAAAGCGCTCCCGGAGTGCCTGGAGTATTGACACTGGCAATCCGGCAGTATATGGTTGGGAGCAGCGTATTCCTATCAGGTACTCATGAATAAGAGCCAACCCGACTCCAGCACGGGGCGAGCCTATCATCATGGAGATCTTCGCCGGTCCCTGATTGACTCGGCGGTGGCCCTTGTAGCCGAGAGTCAGGATTGGAACTTCTCGCTGCGCGAGGTAGCGCGCCGGGCGGGAGTGAGCCACAATGCTCCTTACAACCACTTTGAAGACAAGCGCGATCTCCTGGCGGAGGTGGCGGCGGTTGGTTTCCAGATGCTTCGTGACCGGATGCTGGCAGCAATCGCAGGAATCAAAGACGCCGAGAGGGCATTGGTGAAGACTGCGGTGGCGTATGTAAAATTTGGTATCGAAAATCCAGCGCGTTACCGGCTGATGTTCGGCTCCGTGGTGGCATCAAGATCTGAGGATCGTCCGGAGTCCCTGAAAGTCGCCGGTGCGAACACCAAGGCCGTATTGGAAGAAATCATCCGTCGCGGCGCGCAGCAAGGCAGCTTTTATCCTTCACCCAATAAGCAAGAAGAGCTGCAAATCGCCGTGGTTTCAGCGTGGTCGGCAGTCCATGGTCTGACAATGATGGCGATTGATGGCCTGGCTACGGTTCCGCGGCTCACGGCGGAGAAAATTGCCGAGAAGGTGGCGCAAACGCATTGTCACGGTCTACTGCGGCGTTAATCGGGAACAGGCGTTCTAGCCCCCCGAATCACCGAACGGTATTCGAAGAGATCGAGCTTCGCGGCACGCGACAGGGCATCTTTGTCCCTTCACCTAAGTTCGAGTAGGGACAGGTCAAATACCGGAAGAGTCGTATCCTTCCTCTCTACTGAGAGGCACCTGCCGCTTTCTGTTCCATTTTAGGGCTGGTTGCTGCCGGTGGAGGAGTGTTGTGCTCTGCGCAACTTGTCAGGAAAGCGAACGCTCCGAGGAGTATTGAAGCCACAATTTTGGATATTGTCCCGTTTGACATCGACTAGCGTATGAACTCTTCCGTCTGATTCTGCAATCAAATAAATCCGTCGAATTATTGGGTACCGCCCGAAACGGGCCCGCGCTATCAGCTGATTTACGCCTCCCTGACGCGTATGATGCAGAATTGACGACGCGACGATTAATTTGATTTTATCGAGAAGGAGTGTGCTAGTGGCCATTTGATCTCCCTGAAAATATACCCGACCCCCCAACTGCTAAAGGAGTCATTATGCATCAAGATCTCGAAGCCTGGCTGGACAAGGTATGGACCGAAAGAGACCGGATAATCGCCGAATCGCCTAGCGGCCATTCGGGCCGAGGCGTCCACCTTGGGGATAAGAACCCTGCGATCTGGAGCGCCTATCGAATCTACAATTCGCTGGAAAACAGCGGTGGCGCGATCGGTTCCTCTGACCAGGCGTCGGTTGCTGATTTTATCGACGAGTTAGACAAACTGGAAAAACATACCGGCATCGACCCGGTGGTCCAGATCGGAAATGACTCCGTAGACTTGACCCGGGGCAGCCTCGTCATGATCAAAAGCAAGCCCATACCTTGTGAGACTCGAAACGGTAAAAAAATCGATCTCGGCCTGCAAAGAATCGGCAGTTGCTTCGTGCACTTTATTAAAGGAGGCTCAGCGACGCACCGGGTTTACTTGAACATTCTTCCAGCCTACCTCGGAGGAGCATTCCGGCGGATCTATACTCTAATCAATGACGAGCAAACCCTCTCAAGCGCGAAGGTAACCGGTCCGTTAGCACGGGTGCGCGCGGATTCGATCGTAATTTATCTGAGTGGGCGCGATGGCATAAAGCCGGTAATCGAAAAAATTCGGGTTTACCACGCTAAAAATAAGAGCCATTTCGGCGCAGCCGTGCCGAGATTGACGACCCCGGTAAAGGGTATGCAAGGGGTAAGCATCGGGATGGAGCCTCCGAGTATTACCGTTGTGCGCAGCGGAGGCAGCTACTACGCCGCTGAGACCGCTCAAAGTTTTGGATTTTACCGTGCCTCGCTGATCTTCATGGCGCTCGACCGCACCCGCTTTACCGCGCCGGGTCAAGGAGACAAGGACCGGGCCCGCGCGTTCAAACGTAGGGCAGCAAAGTATTTCCGGGCCGCCGGTATAGATCCCGATAGACCCTCGGAACAGGACGTTCCGCCCGATCTGAAACCGCTCACCGAATTAGAATATTGGATTGAAGGTGAACTCGAAGAGGGCGGGGATTCTTACAAGCCCGGTGCAAGAGTACACGTGAAAAAGAAGTAATCTTGCGCGCCTGCAGGGCGCGTCGCCGGGGGGGCGGGGCGGTTCCTGGCGTTCCGCTTCGCTGCACGTCGGGCTATTCGCCTGCGGCGCCTTTGGCCCGTAAGAGGATGCCAAAAGACTGTCCAAAATCGCGCTCGACAATTGGCCCGTTCGCCGCTCAATCTATCGCTCAAACAACCTGAAGCACCTGATCGAGCGCGTGCTGGGAGAGCACCAGAAACCGGCCGAGGAATTGGCTGGAAATGTGCAATGCTCTCAGCTCTCACCGCAGGCCGCCGCGAACCGCGATTTCGGTGTCATTGCGAAGGTTGCATCGGCAGGGAGCGGAATGGCGCAGGTATCGATTGTAGCGAGAAAATTTTTTCGAATGCGATCTTCTATTCTTAATAAAAGCGAAAAGCTTCGGCGCGCGTAACTACTGCTATGAACGATATCTTCACAATAAATTCTCTATATATCCCACTGCAAACAGATCAGAGAAGCGTCGACTTTGACCGAGCACCTTTCGATTTCAGGAACCAGGTTCGTTGGCAGTCGAATTGTGCGGATAGAAGCTTTCCCAACACCATGACCGGCGATGCGCGTCCAAGCACGCAGTTCGGATGAGCGGTGGATTAAAATCCTTGATTTTTCAGCAAGCTTGCGGGCGAAAAACTGTGGCGATCTCGTCCAGCGTCACGCCCCGGGAATGGAACGACGCTTGCGCAGGCGTCTCAAACCGAAGCGACGATTTCTGGCCAGATACGCAAACGTGCGCTCCACGATCCAAGTTAGCCCACCACCTTGAAGGCGCGCTGCCCGGCGTTTGGTGATGTGCAGTCGCCACCCGTGACGCCGTCGCCCCTGAGCCTTGATTGTAGTGGACGACGTGGCGTTGCTCGGAATCAACCAGCCGATCATCTGGTCTAGATTAAAATTCATTACACGCCCACCGCGGATGGATGCCTTTCTAACTAAACGATGTGGCTTCGGCCATCTCCTGGTCTTCTTTTTCCGCCTTGGAGGAATTCCCGCGGGTTGCCCACTGAGACGGCCCGGGTGACGCGGTGCACATGCTCGAACCGATCCAGCTGCTTCTCGATGGCCTGCCGCAGCACCGGATCGTCGATCACCTGACGGATAAACAGCGATTTCGGAATATGTCAAAACTCCTTCAGCGCCCGATAGAGGGCGTGCTGCTTCGAGTGAGAGTTGAGCCGGCGAAACAAGTCCGAAGCCGTCACCTCCTTGAGCTTGTTGGCCTTTTTCCTAACGCTCTGGTTCCCCGCTTATTACTGCGCGCGGATCGTCGGCCTCTTCATTTTTGCCATTCCGATTTAAACGGTGATCGGCGCGCCAATCTCCGGCTTAACCCTCAATCTAGAAGGAACTTGGGGCCTGCATGGCTGGCAATGGATGCAGGGGAAGCCCATTGGCTGACGACAGAGGAACGCCAATGGCTTCAGAACCGACTCGATGGGGAATGCGCCAATCGCGAGCGGCACGGCGCGTATCGTACCAAGGTCCCATTGTGCGCGCGCATGCCGGGCTTTAGAGTTGTAAATTTCCTTCGAACCGGTGTTTCAGTTTTGCGTCGTTCCACAGAAAATCGACAGAGACCCCCCAATGAATGCGCCAAACATCCTAACGCCGGATCGCGGCCTCCTCAGATTCGAACAATCAGCTAAGCGGACCAGATTCATCGCTCTTTCGCCGCAATCATGCGCCCGTACTGCACATATGGTCGCCATTCACATTAATGTGACCTCAGAAAGTATGAAAACGAATTTGCTACCAACACTTACACAGGCTGGCAAGTGGACTCCAATTCTCCTGGCGTTAATGATCATTCTGTTCGTGGGGGGCGCGCGCAATCTCTATGCGGAGCAGCCGGAATACGCTACAAATTCGCCGGCAGTGTTGCTCAGCCAAAGAGATCCTGTGGTCAAGCGGCTTCAAATCGAGCTACGTCGACTTGGCTACTGCACCGGCGCCATCGACGGGTTCATGGGGCAAGATACACAAAATGCAATTGAATTGTATGGGGTTGATCATGGCCACCGGACAGCACCGGTGATCACTCGGTGGCTGCTGACCTCGCTCGGAATTTCGCGAGAGAAGAAGGAGGCCGAATTGTCGGAATCGAATTAAAGCCCTTAGCCTACAGCTGCGGCCCAGGTCATCTTGATCGTCTGGTCCAGTACTCAACTATCAGAAAAGTAACTAACCAGACCAAACAACTAACGAAAAAACAAACAGAAAAACCATGAAACAGATTTTCACCGGATTTAGCCTTATCGGCGCCCTCGCGCTTCTAGCCCTGGCAGTCGGCTGCACTAGCACGCAGACGCAGAACAAAGAAAACCTTCTGATCGCCGCGGGCTTCAAAGTGATCGTGCCCAAGACTGCAGCGCAGCAACAAAAACTCCAAGCACTTCCGGCTAACAAAGTGACCTTGGTGCAGAAGGACGGGCAGATTTACTACGTATTCCCAGACGCAGCTAATAACCAGGCCTACGTGGGCGGTCCAGAACAGTACCAAGCTTACAAGCAGCTTCGTTTGGTGAATAAATTGTCTAACGA
>CAZMNG010000132.1:0-8083 GCA_964567505.1 uncultured Chthoniobacterales bacterium | reverse complement strand
GTCGGCGTCCGCGGATCTGCGGTGAACTCGTCACGGAGTAACGCCAGCTGCTCTGGTGCGAATTCACCAATGTACAAACCATCCGGCTCCGGCAAGACGTCATCGAGCACGATGAACCGCCAACCGTTCTTTCGAAACGTGTAAAAGTCGCGTTCGAGTGAGAGCCTGATTTTGTAGAGCCCTTTGCCAAACCGAGGATCAGCCCGATCGGCGGCGGCATTTTGTGTTCCGACAAGGTCATGGTTTCCGAATGTGAAATAGGTCTTTAACCCGGTCTGATCTCTGCAGATCTCGAGAAAGCGATCAATCAATTGCTCGGCAGCGGGAAAATCAAGTTCAGGCGACTCGTGGGTAAGGTCTCCACCAAACAGGATGAAGTCCGGTTTCGGCGCGACGGACTCGATCGCCGAAAGCGCCGCAACCAGTCCATCTTCTGACCGGAGCCTGTTGTTGACCATCAAGTGGGGGTCTGCTGCGAAAACAAACCGGCAACGACCGGCAGTTGCCTGGTCCGGTGTCTCGGCGCCGGCAATTCGAACACCGGCGGTCAATCCTCCCACAAGCATCGCCGCGCGAGAGATAAATCCGCGGCGCGAGATGTTGAAATCGCTCATAACCACAAACTGTCCTTGTTTATCGCGCTGAACCGAACTGTACGATCAGATGATCACAAGATCTGTCCCTGCAAGCTCCTGAATTAACTCATCATGGAGTGCGCGGCCGAACATTCGAAAAGGTTTTTTGCCCGGACGTCCGATGACGACGTGCGTGATCCCGTACTCTTTGGCAAAAGAGATTAACGCCTGCGCGACATTTTCGTGCTTAAGGGAAATAACAAGGCCACCCATCTTCTGCGCCGCTTCGAGCGTATCGGCCACCTGGCGCTGGACGCTCGCGTCGATTTTCACCGCCGACTCGTTCGGTGTACGCACGTAAACGGCGTACCATTGCGCATTCAGTTGCGCAGCGAGTCGCGCGGTCTTTCTAAGCAACCGGCCCGGGTCGGGTCCCCGGCTGCTGATCGCGACCATCACTTGCCCCAACCCTCCGGCATTGCTTTCCTGTCCGGCTTCTTCACGGTTTCTACGGTCGAGAATATTCGCCGTCTCACTGAGCGTCATCTCTCGAAGCCTGGTCAGATTCTTGGTCGTAAAGAAGTTTGCCAACGCAGCTTCGATACGCTCTTTCGGATAGATCTTTCCCGCTTGGAGCCGCTCAAGGAGATCCTCCGCAGGCAAATCGATGTTCACGATCTGATCCGCCTGGGTGATGATCTCGTCCGGCACACGCTCTTTGACTCTGACACCGGTGGTATCTTCCACGATGTTATAGAGCGATTCAAAGTGCTGGATATTAACAGTCGCAATCACGTTGATCCCTGCACGCAACAGGTCCTGCACATCCTCATACCGTTTTCGGTTTCTGCATTGAGGAGCATTTGTGTGCGCCAGTTCGTCCACCAGAGCGATTGTCGGTTTTCTGGCGAGCACCGCATCCAGGTCCATCTCTTTCAATGTGATCCCGTGATATTTTAAGATCAGCGGCGGGACAATCTCCAGTTCACCGATCTGCGCGGTTGTCTCCGGTCGGTCATGAGGTTCGACGTATCCGATGACGACATCCACATTTTGCTTTCGGAGCCGATTTCCCTCCAACAACATCTGATAGGTTTTACCGACTCCCGGGCAAGGCCCGAGATAGATCTTCAGCTTGCCAAGCTGCTGGCGCCGGATGATCGCCAAAAAATCGTCTGGCGTTCCCTTTAGTTTGGGAGATTCAGCAGTTGGCATACAATCCCTCTAGTATAATGCGCCCCCTTACTTTGGTAAACCCGGGAACAGAGAACGAGCAGTGACTATTGCTTCCCTTGAGCCAGGCCTTCCTTCGGCGAAGCAGCGTCGAGTGCGACGTTTAGCTTCAATACGTTTACTCCTGGATCCCCGCCCAGTCCGAGCAATGGATTATCGGTCGCCTTCGCGACAGCCGCCTTCACAACATCTTCACTGAGGCCGCGCGCCTTCGCAACCCGAGGCACCTGGATTTCGGCGTTTTTCAAACTGATGTGCGGATCCAAGCCGCTTCCCGACGCGGTCACTGCGTCTGCCGGGACAGGGACCTGGTCCGACAATCCGTTTTCCTGGCGGTATTGAGCAATATTCGCTTTAATTCCTTCCATCAGCTTCTGCGAAGTCGGTCCCAGGTTTGAACCGCCAGAATTGAGCGGATCGTACCCGGTGCCAGCCGCGGAGGGACGTGGATGAAAATACTTCGCGCCGCTGAATCCTTGCGCCAACAGTTCGGACCCGACAATTTTCCCGCCGGTTTCAATCAGACTACCGTTTGCCTGGTGCGGGAAGAATAGCTCCGCAATTCCCCAGAGCAGCACCGGATAAACTCCGCTGACAACGACACAGAGAACGAGTGTCGCCACAATCGATGTCCAGATTTCCTTAAACAGCGTCTTCATTCTATTCTCCAAAACACGCTAAACCAAACCAATCGTGGTAATGATCACGTCAATTATTTTTATACCGACAAACGGCAGAAGAATGCCTCCAAGCCCGTAGATCAGAAGGTTCCGCGCCAGGATCTTTGCGGCGCCGAGCGGCCGGAATCGAACACCTCGCAGCGCCAGAGGAATCAGGGCGATAATGATTACTGCATTGAATATTACCGCACTCAGGATCGCGCTTTCGGACGATTTCAGGAACATGATGTTCAATGGCGCTATCTGCTGGAATTTGCCGACTAACATAGCCGGAAGGATCGCAAAGTATTTAGCCACATCGTTCGCGATGCTGAAGGTTGTGAGCGCGCCTCGGGTGATCAGAAGCTGTTTTCCAATTTCCACTATTTCGATCAGCTTGGTCGGATTGGAATCGAGATCGACCATGTTCCCGGCTTCCTTCGCCGCCTGGGTCCTCGTGTTCATCGCCACGCCCACATCCGCCTGGGCAAGCGCCGGGGCATCATTCGTACCGTCACCGGTCATCGCAACGAGGTGTCCAGTCTGCTGTTCCTTGCGGCAGAGAGCGAGTTTATCCTCCGGTTTCGCTTCCGCCAGGAAGTCATCGACACCGGCCTCTTTGGCAATGGCAGCGGCCGTCAACGGGTTGTCCCCAGTGATCATGACTGTGCGGATCCCCATCGCGCGGAATCTCTCGAACCGATCGGCCAACCCACCCTTAACGATGTCTTTGAGCTGAATCGTGCCGAGAACCTTGTCTTTGGTTGCAACGACCAGCGGCGTTCCGCCTGAACTCGAAACCATTTTCACATCTCGTTCAACCGGCTCCGGCATTGTTCCGCCGACGTACCCGCGAATCGCATCCGCAGAACCCTTTCTGTAGCTCAGGCCGTCCAGATCCACTCCGCTCATACGGGTCTGAGCTGTAAACGGCACGAAGGTGACCTTGGGCATTTCGCTGAATTCCCGGCTCCGAATTCCGTAATTCTTTGCCAGCACGACAACAGACCGTCCTTCGGGAGTTTCATCCGCAAGAGACGCCAGCTGCGCCGCGTCGGCCAACTGCTCCTGGGTTACACCGGGCGCCGGCAGGAAATCGGTTGCCTGCCGATTTCCGATCGTAATCGTGCCCGTCTTGTCCAGAAAAAGCACGTCAACGTCACCCGCGGCTTCCACTGAACGGCCGCTCATCGCGAGCACGTTCTTCTGAACAAGCCGGTCGATTCCCGCAATACCGATCGCGCTAAGCAATCCGCCGATCGTGGTCGGAATCAAGCAGACGAGCAAAGCGACCAGAACAGGAATTGAGAAGTCAACCGATGACGCGATTCCGAACGCCTTCAGCGACATCATCGCGATCAGAAATATCAGCGTCAATGCAGAAAGAAGAATCGTTAACGCGATCTCGTTTGGCGTCTTCTGACGGGAGGCGCCTTCGACCAGACCGATCATCCGATCGAGGAAGGTCTCTCCTGGATTCGATGTGATCTCGATCCTGATCACATCCGAAAGAACTTTCGTGCCACCGGTCACTGCGCTGCGGTCACCGCCGGATTCACGGATCACAGGGGCAGATTCACCAGTGATCGCCGATTCGTCAACGGTCGCCGCTCCATCGATTACTTCGCCGTCTCCGGGAATTATTTCTCCGGCCGCGACGACAACGACATCCCCCTTTCGCAATAGATCTGCTCCGATTCTTTCAATCGAGCCATCTGATTTCTCTCGATTGGCGAATGTTTCGGTCCGCGTTGCCCGGAGAGCTTTCGCCTGGGCCTTCCCTCGGCCCTCGGCCATCGCCTCGGCAAAATTAGCGAAAATAACGGTGAACCAGAGCCAGAGCGCAATTTGTAATTGAAAACCGAAGTGCGCTCCGTGCCCCACCACCAAAAGGACGGTCGTTACCAGAGCCCCGACCTCGGTAACGAACATCACCGGGTTTTTGGCAAGCGTGATTGGATTCAATTTCCTAAACGAATCACCGATTGCCGGCACAATGATAGCCGGATCAAAAATCGAATGAGATTTGGCAGCCATATAGAGTGTAAATAATTGTTAGTGAATTGAATCCTGCTTAAAAGAGTTTCCCGTTTAGCATCAAGAAATGCTCGAGGATTGGAGTCAGTGTAAGTGCCGGCAGGAATGTCAACGCGCCAACCAACAGGATCGTTCCGATCAGCAATATGATGAATAATGACCCCGACACCGGGAATGTGCCGGCGCCGGAAGCCACAAGTTTCTTTCTCGCAAGCGAACCGGCCAGCGCCATGACGGGAATAATCATTCCAAATCGGCCAACCAGGGTCGCGAACGCCAGGGTAATATTATAATGCGGATCGCCGTTGGTTGGCGTAGCGGTTAAGCCGGCAAACGCGCTCCCGTTGTTCCCCGTGCAAGAGCTGAAAGCGTAGAGAATCTCGGTTAAACCGTGAGGTCCGCCGTTATTTTTCCCGGCTTGTCCCCACGGCGTCAGCACGGCCCAACCTGAGAACCCCAGGATCGAGAATGCCATCAGGAGAATTGCGATCGCCGCTACCTTGACTTCATACGATTCAATTTTTTTTCCCAGATACTCCGGGGTCCGTCCGACCATGAGACCGGCGATAAACACCGCGAGCACCACAAACAGAATCATTCCGTATAAGCCTGCGCCCACACCCCCGAAAACGATTTCACCCAGTTCGATGTTGAAGAGCGGTACAAATCCGCCCAATGGCGTAAACGAATCGTGCATCGCGTTTACGGCGCCACACGAGGCGTCGGTGGTGATCGTTGCGAACAGTGCCGAATTAAAGATGCCGAATCGGACCTCTTTACCCTCCATATTACCTCCGGCCGGGTCCACGCCCAGACGATCAACTATTGGGTTGCCGGCTGCTTCGGCGCTCCAGCAAACAATCGCCCCGGCAACGAAAAGAATACACATCGTTGTCCAGACGGCCCATCCATGCTTCTGATTGCGAACCATCCGCCCGAGGTAGTAGGTCAGCGCGCTTGGAATCGCAAAGATTGACAACATCTGGATGAAATTCGAGAGCGGGGTCGGGTTCTCGAACGGATGCGCCGCGTTTGCGTTCGTGTAGCCGCCCCCATTCGTCCCGAGCATCTTGATCGCCATTTGGGACGCGATTGGCCCTTGTACGATACTCTGCGTATCGACCTTCTGGTCCACCATTACCGGGTTACCCTTTGCGTCATTAACGGTGTTTCCCTGGTCATCCTTCTTGGGCACCTGAACGGTCTGGACTTCGACGACATGCGCGGTGTCGTACGGCTTAAAGTTTTGCACGATACCCTGCGAGATGAGGAAGACCGCGAAGACCACCGACAACGGAACCAGCAGGAAGTACGTCAACCGCACAAGATCGACCCAGAAGTTCCCAATCGTCTCTGCCGAATGGCGCGATATTCCGCGCACAACCGCAGCGGCAATTGCTATACCGACAGCTGCCGAGAAAAAGTTGTGCGACGCCAGCGCAAGCATCTGCGAGAGGTAACTCATCGTACTCTCGCCGCCGTAGCTCTGCCAGTTGGTGTTCGTCGTAAAACTTGCCGCAGTGTTAAACGATAAGGCGTCCCCCACCGCGGGAAACTGTTGCGGATTCAATGGTAAAAAGTTTTGGACCCGCAGAATAATATACGTGAAGAGCATCGTCACCATACTGAACGCCAGCATGGCAAAGGTGTATTGCATCCAGCCCTGTTCCTTTTCGGGATCGACACCGATTATCCGATAAGTCAGTCGTTCCACCGGCTTGAGAATGGGGTCAAGAAATGTCATCCCCTTCGCATCCAGTACCTGCACCAGATACAGCCCGAGAGGCTTCGTGATCAGCAGCAGCACTGCGATATACAGCGCTAATTGAATCCAACCTGAAATATTCATGATAACAGTTATCTATTCAACCGGGAACGTTGCCTTCAGAACTTTTCTGGTCGCAAAATTGACACTAGCAAATAAACGATCAGACAAACAGACACGATTCCGACTATTATGTTTTCCATGGTTTTCAGCTGGTCAGAAATTTTTACAAGCCCAGGTAAACAATCCCAGGACCCCGAAGGAAAGGATCGTCACAGCGACGTAGATTATATCTGTCATAGATTTTTTTCTTCAATTATCGTGACTAATTTTTGGTTGCGGACGTAGCCTCCGGTGGAGTTACGTGCAGAATCGCGGCCTTACATTCCTCCGATATTGAACGGTTCAGAACTGGACCCAAAATGTTGGAGCTCAAATAGCCTGCGCATATTTTGTTGGGCCGGTTCATAGTTCTTATCCAACTTGATCGCCTGCCCATAGTACTTTTTGGCTTTGTCCAGGTCATCGAGCATTTCTGCCAGGACGCCGGCAAGATTGAACGCCTCCACAGACTTCGGATTTAGCTCCATTGCTTTGACCAGGTGCATCCGTGCCATCGTAAACAGCCGGAGGTTCAAACAACGTTTCGCTGCCACGATGTGTGAATTGAAACTTTCGTCCGACGAATCTTTTTGCGGCGCGTGCCGTTTCAGGATTTCCGCAACAATCCGGCGCAGTTCTTCAGGGCGTAATGGCTTTTGCAAAAAGTCGATTGCCCCGAGTTTCATCGCCTGGACCGCATGCGGAACATCGCTATAAGCAGTAACAATCATCGCCGGCACGGTGATGCCTACTTCCCGCATCTTTGCCAGTAATTGCAGCCCGTCCATTGCAGGCATCCGCATATCGAGGATCGCAAGGTCAAACGAACGTCCCACTAACTCTTCCAGCGCGACGGTCGCACAAGCGGCCTCAGAAACATCGTAGCCCTCCGTCTCAAGAGTGATCCGGTAGTTCAAACGCACGTTGGTTTCGTCGTCCACAATCAAGATTTTTACACTCACGCACTTACTCCGTTGCCATTGGTGTTAACAGCCGGCAGGTCGAAATAAAACTCACTGCCAGCGCCCGGTTTGCTGTGAAGTCCGATCGTTCCGCCATGCGACGCCACGATCTCTTTGGCAATTGCCAGACCAAGACCAACCCCATGCGATTCTTCAGTCCCGGGAATACGAAAGAACCGTTCAAAAATTCGTGACTGGTATTCAACCGGAATGCCGGGGCCGCGATCGAGGACAGAGAAGCGAACGTTTTTGCCGGCTGACTTTACCGAAATGATGACCTCCTCGCCAGGCTTCGAGAACTTGGCGGCATTGGAGACAAAATTCGAGAAAACGTGGTTGATCTGCCGCGCGTCGACGGCGACTTCCGGTACGTCTGCTGCAACTTCCGTGACCAACCGCACATCGTGCGCCTCCGCGAGGGCCTGGAGGTGCGGCAACGCATCCTCAATCAGAACTTGCGGCCTGATTAGTTCGAGCCGCTGGCGCGTGTGACCGGATTCCAGGCGTGCCAGATCGAGCAGATCGTTGATCATCCGCAGAAGGCGTTCGGAGTCTTCGCGGGCAGCCAGCAATAGTTCGAGCTGCTTCGGATTGAGTGCGCCGATTCGCTCTTCCAGCAACAGATGCAGCCCCATGCGAATGCTAGTCAGCGGCGTCTTCAGCTCGTGACTAACGGTCGAAACCAGGTTGGTCTTGACCTCGTCCATGAGCCGGAATCGGGTGACATCCTGCAGAACCAAGGCTGTGCCG
>CAZMNG010000131.1:0-8141 GCA_964567505.1 uncultured Chthoniobacterales bacterium | reverse complement strand
GGGCTCCAATCGGCGACGACTGCGATTTCAAATTTCGCTTTCAACGTTATTGCCCCGAACTCCTGGTCGACACCGGCTGACTCGGCGGTTGCGCGACCGAATATTTTCCTTGGCAGACCCGCCAGCACGTTCAGGCTCGTGCCTAGCCGCTGTACGCCGTCGATAGTAACTGCATTGATACTCTGCACGAGACGCTGCTCGTTTTGATCAGCCCAGCGCGAGAAACCTGTCCGAAATCGGCGCACGATTGCCGTTGCATAACGTTTCGCAACTACGCCCGCAGGCCGGGCACCGCCCGTGCGGACAAATAAAAACAGCCGCCGGGTTGCGGCAGCGCGCTCAGCGCTGAAATACCTGGCCAGTTGCTGGGCTACTTCTCGATAAACGTATTTCGCCAGTTGATCCTTAATTCTGTCGAAAGTCTCGCGTCGTTCGATTTCCAAACGATTAAATTCGGCTTTGATCACGCGAATCTGGCGATCTCGCTCCGCTTTGCCAACTTGACTTGCCTGGTTTCTGAGTTCTGAATCGTCTAGTTCCTCGCTCAACAGGCTCCACGCGCGATCTACGATAGATTTGAGAAACACGGCTTCCCGTTCATTAGCCAAAAATTGTGCCAATCTCTTCTCTAAATCAGGAAGTCCGCTCCTGGCAAATTGAGCTGCAGACTTGCTAATACTTGCTTCCAGCCCTTTCTGCGCCGATATCGGAATCACGTTTATCTCTGAAACACCCAATGCTCGGCACAGATTCGATTCCACGAATTCTGCCGATCGTTTGACTTCACTTTCATCGGGCAACAAATCGATCTTGTTCAACACGAAAAAAATCTTTCCGGCGTAGCGTCTGATCGCACTCAGCAGCTCGAGTTCCGCTTCACTCAGCGCACTGTCGGCACTGGTCACGAATAGTACGGCATCGCAGTTTGGTAAAAATGAATAAGTTGTATCCGTATTCGCCTTGATTGCCGAACCGACTCCTGGCATGTCAACAAACTGGAGCCCGCGGCGCAGACAGGGCAGCGGTAGCTCGACGGCAACAGTCTCAATGCCTTTTAGATTTTCTGGGTTGTGTTCTGATGTGACATAGTCCGCGTATTGCCGGAGAGACTCAAAATCGACTGTAGAAGGTAACAGACCGTTCGCGCCGACATTCTCCTCGCCGTGAGCCGATCTTGAATGATTCGACTGTGAGGCCATGTTCTTTCTTGACGGCGCGCGTCAACTCCAGAACGGTGCGCGCCTGCTATCGCCGGATCGCCAGATCGGCCGCGCCAGTAGTAGCCGGGAGTGTTCCGCCGGTTCGCAAAACTGCTATCAGGCTTGCCACATCCGAAGCGGTTAACGGAGTGCGAGCGTAGGCTTCTACAGTGGCCTCAATCGGATAGGCGACGCGACGCAGGTCGACTTTACCATCCTCCCAGACGGCATACGGAGCCCTCGTGTCCCCGTCCTTTGGCTGACCAACGCTTCCTGGATTGACTACGGTTGTCTTTCTGATCCGCTTCAAAAGCGGCCAGTGCGTATGCCCAAAAAATAGAAAATCCGGTGACCCAGCGACTGTGATTTCATATTCAAGATCTTTGTCTGTCGTGCGTAGATACCGGAACAAGGGGTCGCTCGGCGCCGCGTGACAGGCCACACAATGTTTCCCGAGCATCTGAAAAGTATCAATGGGCTTCAGGGTCCGGAGAAACTGCAGCATCTCCTCGGACAAAGCCTGCAAAGAAAATGCCTTCGTACAGGTCGTAAGGTGACGAAACGGAGGAGAACTTCGCGGATCCTTTTTCGAAGCGACGCCCCAATCGTGGTTTCCTTGGATAATGCGGGATCTGCCACTCGCTTGCATTGCCCAGGCGACACACGCTGCCGGGTCCGGCCCGTAGTCGACCAGATCGCCGAGACATAAAATCTCATCGGAGTCGGATTCGGCATCGAGTACAGACTGCAAAGCCGGCCAATTACCGTGAATATCAGAAAGAATCAGGAGTTTCATGCCATCTACCGCGCCAGTGCATTTGGTTTGGTAGGAGTCATCAGCTCGCGATCGAGCAATTTACCCGTTCGGGCGGACTGGCAAACTCCATTGCCAGCATCTCCCAAAGTTTAAGTCCTCAGGTCGGGAAAAACAAAAGAAAACTTATTGAATCCTTTTCAGTCGATCAAGATCCGCAGACGTTTGCAGCCGATCCTGAGCCACGGGAATTTCGTTGTTCTGAAGCTGGATGCGGTAAATGTCGGCGGCTGCCTCAAACGTTCTTTTTAAAACATCAATAGACTCTCGGAGCCACTTCTGAGTCTGTTTGGAGTAGAGATCAAGAAAATCGCTCAAATCCACCAATATCTGTCTGCGAAGCTCGCGCTGAAGCCGCCACTTCAACAGAGGCAAGGTTAGAGCAGTTGTCAGCGCTGGTCTCTTCACTTGCAACTTTTGCACGAGCAAACCAGGATCAAGTCCAGGCATCCCCGCGGCCCTGGGCAATTCCAGCCTCACTCCGCGTGGGAGGAATCCATCGGCCCGTTCCAAAGCGTCCGACGCCTGATTTCTGATGCGATTATATTCTTCTTCCATCCGGGCGATCGGCGCCGCAAGAAGTTCAGTGATTGTTGCCGCCAGAATCTGGCTTGAATCCGCACCGGATCGATCGCGCCATGCGGTTGCGATCTTATCGACCGCCAAATTGAGAATAGCCTGGTTCTGAAAAGCGATGCCTTCTTCCAACCTGGATGTGGGCAATTTGAGATGAATCGCGGTGACATGCCTGGCGTTGTTCGGATTGCCCTGCTCAGTTGCATATTTCCATAACTCGGAGCAGCTCACGATCTCAGCCGGATTATCCGCATATTCGATTCTCACCTGTGCGATTGGGCCGTAGCTGATTCGGGTCGGAACGGCGGTCACGGGGGTGACGCCGACAGGCAGGTAATCGACTGCGAGAAGATAGTTAAGCAACGAGGACTTGCCGGAACTGACTCGGCCGAACAGGCCAATCTCAAAGCGCCGTTTTGCCTACCCCTTCGATCCCAACGATCAGGACGTGCCGTCGCTGAGCAAAAAGGAGACCGAGATTGTCTATCAGCTCTTGCCGGCCGAAGAATGCGAGGCTCTTGTTCATTGGCGGTGCGCCCGCCAGAGCGGTTTTCCTGGCTTGAAGACCGGGTGGTAACCTCTGCTGTCTACTTTAAAATAACTGAGTAGAAGACGATGCACAAATTCTTGCAACGGAGACAAAAAGCTGACTGAAGGATAAATCATTCAGAGTGCGGTACGTTACGATAGCATCGGTTCCGTTGGTTGCCAGCGCGGGATAGGCTACCAACCCGTCGTCGTCAACTTTGATCGGAGTGGACCACTCGATATCTGCGGAATTGGACAGGCTCAGCCATCCTGTTCTTGAAATCAGTCCACCCAGGGAATGAACCTCCAGGACCAGACCGCTGTCCAGGAGCGCAACTGCAGGCTGTTCCGCATGATTGTCATATCGTCTGGATTCAGCGAAGTTGATCGTGCCTCCAGTGAGGTTCCCTCGCCGATAGTGCAAAAGTGTTTCTCCCGTGACCTGGTGTGCCTCCACGACTTGATTGTTGTTGTTAATCGCGATGCTTGGGTTGATACCGTCTTCGTAGTGAACTCCCCACGGAGTGGAATCCCACTGAACGGTATAGTCGCCGCCAGCAGGATTTCTAAGGTGTCCAACTCGGTAATACAGACCGGTACCTCCGCGGCCGGCTTCATGCACGCCCACGATGACCCCTCGATCATTTATAGCGATTGCAGCGTGAAAGCCGGCATCCCAATGAACGAAATCCGTCAACCAGGCGATGGTTTGATTCTGGTCTCCATCTGGGTTGATCTTTCCAACCCGGTAATACAGATCGGTCCCGGACTTAATATTATTATTACTATGAACTACGATCACGTACCCCTCTTTACTCAGGGCGACAGAAGGCCAGTACCCATTCCCTCCGGAATATCGGCTTCCTCCCCAAGTCACGGTCGACCCGTCACTCTTTCCGACGCGATACCACATTTCGGTGTTATTCTTGTGTCGGTGAAACTCCAGAGCCAGCCCGGAAGTATTCAGGGCGATCGAGGTTTGGTCACCGTCGCCATATAGACGAGAGGGACCCAACTCCAGGTCACACGCGGTTGCCCCTTGTACCGCGGACGTGCGCTCCGAGTCCGCGGCACCAGCAACGCCTGCCGAAGGTACGATCGTTGATTCACTGACTGCGGGGTGAAGGCCATTTGTTGGCATCAATTGAGATGCGTCGACGTGGTTCGGTATACCTGCTGCGATTAAAGCAGCCAAGAATGTCGCAGTCAGCGGCGTCAGAAAGATTTTCATTTGCGTGTTCAAGAGTCAGTAGTTTTTTATGTGTGCTAACAAAGGCATTTACAGCCGGTGTCTATCTGCATTTCGAGCTGCACAAATCATAGCAACAATAAATTATCAACGCCATCGCTCGGATGAGCGATCGTTAATGACCTGAACTAAGCATCCCTGGATCACTAGAGCGTGAGCACAAAGGCACTCAGCCAATCGAAAGTGTACTCTTTCGAGTGAGAATAAATCACCTGCTTCGACGATGCTGTATCGCTCCCTTTGAGTTACTTGCCTTGAAGATCGCGCAATTTCGCGAGGAGTTCTTGCCTGTCGCTCCCAGCAAAGCAGTATTCACCGAGCCGCCCACATCCCTTGTCCCCACGGATTGGCGCTGCGCACGGAGCGACTCTGGTGGAATCGACTTCTCTAATAGGGTAATCGGTGCTACTTTGCGACTTAAGTCTCCCCAGTTCGTGATGGCTCAGCCAACCTCATCCATTTCGCCCGCGGAATCGTTTCCTGGACCCAAAGCCACGGCTCTCCCGGAGGATTGTTCGCTATTGCGAATTTTCCTTGGGGAAGCCGATGAATATAAGCGTCGGCCGCTCTACCGGGCGATCGTCTTACGAGCGCGAGAGCTCCATCTAGCCGGTGCGACCGTATTTCGCGGGCCAATGGGTTTCGGCCGCTCGACGCACCTGCACAATTCACATATCTTGCGACTTTCCTTGGATTTGCCGGTCGTGGTGGAGATTGTGGACGAGACCGAAAAGATCAAGGCTTTCCTGCCGGAATTGGAGCAGATGATGGGAGGCGGCCTTGTCACCATCGAACGGGTCAGGGTATTCCGATATCGTCACTAGCCTGCGCCGGCTCACAAGTTCCACAATCGATGCCGCTAAAAAACTTCGGCGTCTGGCGGGGGCTGCGGCTAGGGATTTGGGCTGCATTGGGTCCGGAGCAATCGTACTCGTACTCCTACTCCTACTCGTACTCCTACTCGTGCTCGTACTCGGTTTTGGGCACCGCGAGAGACCGATGGCTGCGCTGACGAAGCCTTTACTGGTCGACGAGGACTCGCATTTTTCGAAGCTCGTACATGCGAATTTCGAGTACGAGTAGGAGTACGAGTACGATTTCGGAAATTGTGCTGCTACCAGGGGTTGTGGCACCGAGCGAGGCTGAAGCCCTGGGCTGTTCTGTTTTCGCCCTTCGGGCGATGCAAATCGGCAAAAATTCAGATCCGGCGATAATTCACCGGGCTGCCTTCCCGAACTGTCCAAACTGCAGGACCCCGATATCCGACGGGGCTGTGAGCGACGCAGGCTTGAGCAATTGCTCTCCAGGTTCGGTCATGGGTCCTTCTGTTTTCGAACTCGGGTCGCTCGCGATTTTGCTTTGTAGAAGATCGCTTGCACCTTTTCCAGTGTAATCAGCCGATCACCAAGGACGGCTTCCACTGCTACAAGGAAAGATGCAATATTTTCCTCCGTATCCACGATCTCGATGACAATCGGCAAATCGATGGAAGTATGGAAGGTGGCGCTTGCGTGCAGACGGGTTGATCTTCCGAATCCAAGGGGACCACGCAGTACCGTAGCGCCTGCCATCTGCATTTCGCGAGCCTTGAGTACAATCTGTCTGAACACCGGCTCTCCCTCCTGCTCGTCGCCCTCTCCGACAAATATCCTCAATAAGACCGCATCTCTAGGAAGTTCCATATAACGCGATTATATAGTCAAAGGTTTATGCCTTGTGTGATTTGCCAACCAAGCGCAACAGACCCAAGAGAAAGTCCGGTTGAAAAAAGAATATTCGACAATGCCGATAACCACCGGCCGTCAATAATTAAGTTATAGGTTTGCAGGCTGAACGACGAGAATGTGGTCAGGCCCCCGCAAATCCCAACAATTAGCAATTGCTGAAGTGCCATACCGACGCTGCTGTTCGAAATGTGCATCAGAAGACCGGAAAAGGCGCCGATAAGGATGGAGCCTACAATATTTACTACGAGCGTTCCAAATGGAAATGTTTCGCCAAAGCGTTGCGCAACCAGACCGGACCACCAATAACGCCACATGCTGCCTGCAGCTCCGCCTAAAAATACGAGCAGAATCGCCAATACCATACGGTTGCACCAATTTAGCTGCGCAGCGCCCGAACGACGGCACGGAACCCATGAGGAAAGGGCGCGGCAACGATGGCTCCCAGCCAGACGCTGACCAGACAAAGGACGTGCGACAGCCCAATATTTAACTAGAGATCCGCGAGCGCTCCGTGGCGGGCCGCGTTAAATGAGATAAGGCTGAACGAACTGAACGTGGTGTAACCGCCACACCCCCCGACGAGCAGGAATAGTCGGCTCCGGGGCCCTAAATAAATGTCTCCGGACGGATCTGAGACGAAGTTCAAAAAAGAGATGATAAAACAACCGCTTACGTTAATGATTAGAATCGATAGTGGTGTCCACACCGGCATAGAAGACACCCATTGTGCGATCGCAAAGCGAATCAGGCTGCCAATACCTCCACCGACTGCCACCAAAAAATACCTTCTCATCAAATCGATATGGTCGACAGGATACCACGTTTCTACGGTTGCAAGCCGCAACGATTTTTCATCGCTGTTGCCAATTAAAGTCGGTTCATGCCGGTGCCGGCAAATTCAGGGCCAGCACCAGGGCGATGATCAAGGCAAGAAGGCCGTAACCGGCATAGTCGTTGATGCGACCGTGATGCATCCAGGCCAAATGCCTCGCGACATTCGACGCTCCATCTCTCAATGGTGCTGCGACATAACGCTCAATGATGTGCATTTCCTCGCGTCGTCGCCGAATCGCCAACTAGACCGGAGCGCAAAGATTGATGGATTAGCACATATTTCGAATCAACTTGTTAAGGTTATTAAGGAATTGTGCGAAGTAGCTCCCCAAGAAATGTTGACACGACTGCACCAGATAGTACCCAAACTTTCCTCCCAACAGCCGCAGGAGGAGATTTTGAAAGCGCAACTTGTTTCGCTTTACGAGACCCTGGGCCAGATCGACGAAATCGCCCTAGCCATTGTTCCGGATCTTTATCGTGCGCTAATGGATTTTTCGTCAGTCAAGGTCCGGGGCACGGCTATTGGCGCCGTCGCTAACATTCTTCGGTGGAATTCGCAGATCATCCAAGAGAACATGCGCGACATGCTGATTCTTTATCTGAATGATCCAGCCTGTCGTTGTATGAGCAGGGTGTGGAATCTTTGAATTGGTCGGACGACCGTGCTGCGTTCAGGCGAATTGGCTCTCTTGCTCACAATGACATTGACCGGAACTCCCAACCATACCGTCCATAACCGATCTTCGTTTTCCACGGAGGCGTCTGAAGCTTCTACTGTCTGCACGCATTTGTTTCCCTTGCGCCAAATGACCCGATTCGCAGCTTACCCTTCGCTTCCGCAGCACGTGCCATGGGTAAGTCAGATTCTGTGTTGGGTCGAGCTACACTCGGCGTTGGTACAGAGAAATCACGGCACCCGTGCAGCCAAACAGAGTACACGACCATCAACCCTTTTTCCAAAAAGTCGACCCGCGTTTTTTCGAAGGCCGCATTACCGATTCGGCGGAATGAATTTAGCCTCAACGGTGTCCGGAAGCGCGGCCGCCGCCGCGGCCGCGTATTTACGAAGTCTCGTGTTCGTTGCCGTTTCCGAGACGTCGAGCATCAATCGTTTTATTGAATTGGTTCTGTGTATGTCCCAGTGCCGGGAAGGAAATGGGGACATTCCGGGACATTCCTCATAGCTTCTCCACGGCGAGCCTATCGGCCGT
>CAZMNG010000130.1:0-8180 GCA_964567505.1 uncultured Chthoniobacterales bacterium | reverse complement strand
GTATTGAAGCCGGTTCCCGGTCCGATATCATGCTCGGAATGTCTACAGTCTTAACCGGTTCCAACGCGAAGCTGGGCGAAGAGATGCAGCAGGGCATCCTGGCAGGCTTGGAACGCGCAAACCGTAACGGGGGGCCCGCCGTTCGGAAGCTGCAGCTCACTACGCTCGACGATGGATATGAACCAAGTCGCACCGGGTCGAACATACGGGCGTTGATTGAAAACGTGAACGTTCTAGCCGTCCTGGGCGACGTCGGCAATCAAACGGCGACCGTGGCGGAACCGTTAGCAAACGAACTCAAAACTCTGTTATTTGCAGCGTACTCAGGCGCTCCCGTGCTGCGCCAGAATCCGCCTGATCGGTATGTGATTAATTTCAGGACGGGCTATCCGGAGGAGATGAAGGCGATCCTGGACGCGATTATCGGGATTGCAGGATTGAAACCTGAAAATGTCGCCTTTTTCTCGGAGGGCGAATTTGATCCAGACCAGGGACTTGCAACTTTGAGGTCGTATGGACTAAGAGATCCGGGAGCGGTCCAATTCGTCGGTTACGAGAGGAACACGCTCGCGGTGGAGAGTGCGGTTGCGCAGCTTTTGATGGCGAAAAATCCGCCGCGTGCCGTGGTGATGATGGGCACCTACGGACCCAGCGCAAAGTTTATAAAACTCTGCACCGATGGAGGTCTTAAGCCGTTATTCCTGAGTCTATCGTTTGTCGGCGCCGACGCGCTTGCGAAAGAACTTGGCAACACGGATGCTCAGGTCATCGTCACACAGGTCGTTCCGAGTCCGACGGATAACCGGATTCCGATCGTTCGAGAATACAAAGCCGATCTGGAGGCGATCGATCCATCGGCCTCACCAGGTTACACGGATCTCGAAGGCTACATCGACGCCCGGATTCTAATTCTCGCGATAGCCAGGATTCAAGGATCGCCAACGCGCGAGGGCGTCATCGACGCTCTTGAAGGACTGGGAGATTTTGACATTGGCATCACAGAGACTCTGCATTTGAGCCGCACGGAGCACCAGGCGAGCCATCGGGTCTGGCCGACGATCTTCAGAGGCGGTCGGTTTGTCCCGTTCGAGTGGTCTGACCTAACCGATCTCGTCAAGGGTGAAACGCCGCCAGGAAGGCTCTCCAAGTCGGCCGAGGCAGATTAACCCGCGTTCGTGCGACAAGACAACCATGTCCTGAGGACCGTTAAATGCCTATCCCTTTGCTTCTCGTCGTGCTGGCTGCAATTTCGTGGTTTGCGCCGATACCTGCTTTCTCCGTGACACCGGCCGGACAAAAATTAGAGGTGTTGACGTCATGGAATGGAGGCGGGGACTCCGTCGCTCTCGGAGCGTTGATCCGGCTGTATCAGAAAGCGAATCCTAACGTCGAAGTGATTATCCGGGCAATTGGCGGGGCCGGTGCCGGGGCTGCGAAGGCTGTGCTGCAAACGCGGCTGACCGCCGGCAATCCACCCGATACCTGGCAATCTCATCCGGGCTGGGAGTTGCTCAGCCAATATGTTGATCCCGGCTACTGTGAACCGATCAACACCCTGTATGACAGGGAAGGCTGGAATGCGGTCCTTCGGAGCGAATTGGTCCCGATGTTGAGCAAAAACCGCAAAATTTACGCGGTGCTCGCCGGAATTCACCGGGGTAACCTTCTTTGGTACAACAAAAAAGTACTCGACGCGCATGGAATCACGATCGGCGACGAAGTCAGCTTCGAGGAATTTCTTACCGCCTGCAGCAAGCTGGAGGCGGCAGCCATCTCCGGACTGGCAGTCGGGGATTCGGAGATCGCCAACTCAACTCAAATCTTCGAGGACACGCTTCTTGGCATGGTTGGCCCGGACGGATGGCTCAACTTGTTTAACGGCAAAATGGGTTGGGACGATCCCAAAGTCAGAGCAGCCATGAAGTTGTACGGCCAGTTATTGGATTACCAGAATCCCGATCACGCGTCTTTGGATCTCTACGGCGCCTTACGAAAGTTCATGGACGGCAAAGCAGGGTTCTGCTGCTCCGGGGACTGGACCTACGGGGCGCTATTGAAAGCCGGGCAAAAACCGAATGAAGACTTTGGCTGGGTTTGTTATCCCGGGACGAACGGATCCTTTGTGGTCATCGCAGACGGGTTTACGTTAGCAAAAGGAGCTCCAGATAAGGAGGAAGCTCTAAACTGGCTAAAGGTCGTCGGGAGCAAGGAAGCCCAAGAGCAATTCAATGAAATCAAGGGGTCGATTCCTGCCCGGATTGACATCGATCGTGCGAAGTTTGACGGTTACCACCAGTGGTCAATGGACTCGTTCGCCAAGGACCGGCTCGTCCCGAGCTGTGTGCACGGGGAGGCGGCTTCAGGCGCATTCCTGGACGCGCTGAACGACGCGGTAACTCAATTCGTGGAGGATCGAGATGTGGATAAGTTTACTAAGGCAATGGTTCAGGCCGCCGAGGAATCGCAACTCTGATGGCCGCCAGCGGAACATGCCGGCGTTGGTAGTTGGGTGGGGAACCATGTGAACGAGCGAGTCTGGCGCACCCTCCTGAAGGACGGACGGTCTATGCCATTTCAGTGCACTAATATCGCGGCTTTCGTGAACGGGTTAACATTACGATGAAAACGCCCCAAGGAGGCCGACGCATCATCTGGATGGTCCGACTTCTCGTCGCTCTGGGCGTCGTAATGGTCGCGGTGACCATCGGCCGGCTCGGATTCCAGCAGCGATTCGTGCGCGCGAATCGAATCCGGCTTGAAAAACAGCAAGAGCATCTGGATCAAACGGCGCGCGATATCTTTCAGGGCGCGGCTGATGTTCGCAGGGAAGTCCAGATCGCGCTTGACGAGGACGTCCCATTCAGTGGCAAACCCGACGCTGCGACCCGCCTTGAGGAAACAACGCGTCAACTATCGCAATCGATCGAGGACACGTCCGCCCTTTTAGCACTCAATCGGCTGGACCTGGCGGCGATTAACATGGCCATAGTGGAAAAAATGGCGGTCGACTGGCGTACCCGCTACGAGGCTGATCTCGACGGTTTGGCCCAGAAGCGTGTCGAAGTCCGAGACTACCTCGCGGCGCTGCGCAACGGAGCAGAACTCCGGGAAGGTCGACAGCGTTTGCACCAGGCAATTCAATTCAAACAGTGGCGGGCAGCGCAAGGGGACGAGGCAGCCCGGGTAGCGCAATCGATTCTCGCAGAGCAGGAGGAACCGCAGAGTTACGGTCTTGGCGATTTCAAGACCGACTTAATCGATCTGGAGCGGATCGTCGAAGTCTTCAACGGCGAAGAGAACGCCGATAATCTTGCCGACTTGAAAGACAACCAGCTCAGGCCGGTCCTCGATCGCATTGGAACTTATCACTACGAATCCGCTCTGCTTCAGGACCTTAGGCTGGCTCTCTTCGGCACAGGTTTCACTGTGGACGAGGAGCATCAAAGAATCTTGGTCGGCACCGGTGGGCTTTACACTCTGTGGCGCGACGCTCTCCTCCTGCGGCAGGAGCGGGAGAAACTTGAGGATAACCTTGAATCGATTTCACGCGACTTAAACTCCGCCGTTGGCTCGTTCGTCGAATCAGCGCGGGCCCGCTCCCGGGCGCTTTCGACGGAGTTGGAGCTCATCCTCGCCGGGGGTTGGCATCAGATGTTGTTTTTCGGCATCGGTTGCATCGTTCTGTTTTTGACTCTTGCCTGGTTGATCACTCGCGCGATCGGCGACCAGATCCTGGCGATAGAAACGGCTCAGACGGAGGCTGAATCGGGGCGGCAGACGGCCCAACGGCTTATGGAAGAGCAACGCACCGCAAATGAGGAGCTCGAACGCCTCACCGCGGCGCTTACCGCTTCTGAAGTTTTTCTCAAGTCACTCGTCGAAAATCTTCCGGTCTCCATTTACCGGAAAGATATCGAGGGCCGGTTTATTTTTGCAAACCGGCGGTTTTGCGAATACAAAGGCAGGTCGAACACCGAAATTCTGGGAAAGACCAATTTCGACATCGATCCTCCCGAATTGGCGCAAAAGTACACAGCGATTGACATCGCTTTGGTTCAAACGCGCCAGCCGATCGAAACAGAGGAAATCCGGTTCAACGCAAATGGCGAAGAGCGGTGGAATCGCATCATTAAGATTCCGGTTTTTGACAGCAACGGACAGATCGTTGCCACTCAGGGAATGTTTTGGGACACGACCGCTGCCAAGCTTTCTGAACAAAATCTGAAGTTGGCAAAGGAAGCAGCGGAGAGCGCGGCGCGCGCCAAGAGCGAGTTTCTCGCCAAGATGAGTCACGAAATCCGGACGCCAATGAATGGCGTGATCGGGATGACCAGTTTGCTGTTGGACACAAATCTGAATGCACAGCAACGCGAATTCGCCGAAACGATTCGTTTCAGCGCCGAAACGCTTCTGTCGATCATTAATGATATTCTGGATTTTTCAAAAATCGAAGCGGGCAAAATGATCATGGAGGCCGTCGATTTCGACTTGGTGCAGACCGTCGAAGGCACATTGGACATTCTGGCTACACGCGCATTCAGCAAGGGGATCGAACTTGTCGCATCGGTTCCACCGGATGTTCCCAGCCGACTTCGCGGCGATGCTGTACGCTTGCGGCAAATTCTCATTAATCTGCTGGATAACGCGATCAAGTTTACTGAGAAGGGCGAGGTCGTCGCTCGTGTTAGCCTTGAGAGCGAATCCGCAACGGATGCACTGTTGAAGTTCTCTGTTTCCGACACTGGCGTCGGGATTGAGCCCGAAGCGCAGGCAAGACTCTTCGAGGCGTTCAGTCAGGCCGATTCCTCTACTACACGGAAATATGGTGGCAGCGGATTAGGTCTCGCGATCGCGAAACGGCTCGTGGAGATGATGGAGGGAGACATCCGAGTGCAAAGCAAACCAGGTGAAGGCGCTACATTTTGGTTTACGGCACGGCTTGAAAAACAGCTGACGATCACCAGCGCAACATACGATGGCGATTTGTCCGGCGTTCGAGCGCTGGTCGTCGATGACAACGCGACGAATCGACAAATTTTGTGTCATCAGGTGCTTGCCTGGAAGATGGACCCGACTAGTGCAGCCAGCGGCTTGGAAGCTTTAGAGAGACTTCGGGAAGCAGCGCAGGGGGGCAAACGTTATGAACTTGCCATTTTGGATGTTCATATGCCCGGAATGGACGGATTGGAGCTCGCCCGGGCGATTAAGGCCGATCCGTCCATTGCCGAAACAAGGCTTGTCGTATTGACCTCCGTAGGACAATCCTGCAGCGCCGCAGAACTCAAACGCGCCCATATCGATACCTACCTTGCCAAGCCAGTGAAACAATCGCGACTCTATGACTGTTTGGTAAATGCGATGGGCAAAGCTGCTGGGCGTGAGGCCGCCCCTGAACCGGACCGTTCACGTTCTTCGGCGGGAATCTTTGAGCTCCGTCCGCCAAGGCAGACAACACGCATTCTGTTGGCCGAAGATAATTGCACGAATCAACAAGTCGCCCTGGGCCAGTTACGAAAACTCGGCTATGACGCAGATGTTGTGGCAAACGGGTTGGAAGTCCAAGATGCGCTTCGATCACTCCCTTATGAGATCATTCTCATGGATTGCCAGATGCCTGAAATGGACGGGTACCAGGCGACGCGCGCAATACGATTGTGGGAGCAACGTTCAGTACCGAGTTCCGCCGCGAGATCTCCGGTTTACATCGTTGCAATCACGGCCAACGCGATGGAGGGGGACCGCGAGAAATGCCTTGCCGCCGGAATGAACGATTATCTGAGCAAGCCAATCCGGGTGCGGGAACTGCAGGCGGTCCTTGAGCGTTGGAAGCGCGTCCCTCAGGGCCGACGTCAGTCAACCGTCAATTTCGAGCCTGCGACTGCCGGTCCTGGTTTTAGCAATCGTTCGAAAGACCCTTTGGCCGTTACTGAACCGGTCGAAGGCGCCGCGGTTGATTTGCAGCGCTTATTAGAGGTGAGCAACGGGCCTGAAGAAATCCGTGAATTGGTTGACCTTTATTTGCACCAATCAAGTCAACTGCTCGAAGATCTCGGTGTCGCCCTTCGCCAGGGGGAGGCAGAAGCGGTCGAGCGTTGTGCTCATAAGTTTCTCGGATCGAGCGCCAACTGCGGAATGACAGCCATTTTATCTTCACTTCGGGAACTCGAGAGCATGGGGCGATCCAGACGACTCAGCGGAGCCGGACAAGCCTACGCCGATGCAAACCGGCAGTTCCATAGAATTAAGGAATTTCTCGTCGCTAACCGCCTTGCGGGGAGTGCACCCGATGCGGGTCGGAGTGAAGTGCCTTAACCTCCGACAGGTTTGTCGGCGTCCGCATTTCTCACGTGTCGTTAAGAACGTGGTTTAACAATTGGCATTGTAAATTCCAAAAAAACACTACAAAATTCAACGTCGTCGTCAGAAGTTTAAATGCGTTCACATTTCGACCTGCGCCGATAGAATGCTGGAGCTTCTTCAAGGAGGATCGATGCTGGCGCCTAAAAGTGGAAGAATACCGACCGGCGGAAATCTATTTCAGCTGAACGAAAGTTCCGCATCAAAGCCCGAATCGGTCGCGTTGCTGTGTTTAGTCTGGTTCACTCTCACCGCCGCACTCGCTTATCTGTCATCTGCCTGGGTAGAACCGTATCCCCAACTTATTATCGGTGTCGGCCTGCTCATGGCGTTGTTCGTGCTGAAAAGCTTCAATTCGGACCGGCGGTTACCACATCTTTTTTTTCTAGCGATCGCCGCATTCATCGTTTTGCGATATTTATTTTGGCGCATTCTTTATACGATCGAATTTACCGACTGGCTTAGCTTTACTTGCGCTGTGCTCCTGTTCGCGGCCGAATTGTACGGCATCGTCGTATTTTTCACCGGCTGCTTCATAAACGCCAGTCCGGTTACTCGAGAACCGGTACCGCTCCCTCCATTGGCTGAGTTGCCGACCGTTGACGTACTTATTCCGAGCTACAACGAAAGTCCGATCATTCTGGAGTCCACGCTCATCGCTGCTTTGCAGATGCGGTACCCGAATACGAAACGGAGAGTTTATCTCTGCGACGACGGCGGGACTGACCAAAAGTGCAATTCGGGCTCAGAGGAAGCCCAGGTCGCAGCCAGAGAGCGCCGGAAAACGCTGACCGCACTTTGCCAGACTCTCGGAGCCCACTACCTGACGCGGCAGAAAAACAAAGCGGCGAAGGCGGGAAACCTCAACGAAGCTTTTAAGCGCACTGAAGGCGAACTTGTTGTGATCTTTGATGCGGATCACATGCCGACCGAAGATTTTCTCGAGAAGACAGTCGGCTTTTTCGTTGCAGACCCGAAGCTGTTTCTCGTTCAAACTCCGCATTTCTTCATCAATCCCGACCCAATCGAGAAGAACCTCGGCACGTTTCATCAGATGCCCAGTGAAAACGAGATGTTCTACCAGGTGATTCAGAAAGGGCTCGACTATTGGAATGCCTCCTTCTTTTGTGGTTCGGGCGCAGTGATGCGGCGCCGGCATTTGGAGATCACCGGCGGCCTATCAGGCGAAACGATCACAGAGGATGCAGAAACGGCGATTACGCTGCATTCAAAGGGCCTAAACAGCGCCTATGTTGCGACGCCGATGCTTTGCGGTTTTGCACCGGAGACAATGGGAGCATTCATCCAGCAAAGGGTACGCTGGGCGCAGGGAATGGTGCAGATACTTTTGTTTAAGTGTCCGCTGTTCATCCGGGGGCTTTCACTGGCGCAACGCCTTTGTTACTTCAACAGCTGCTTCTTCTGGTTTTTCCCGTTCTCTCGGATTGTTTATCTGCTCGCGCCGATCGCGTTCCTGGTTTTTGGCCTTAAAATCTTTGCAACCGATCGGCAGACCTTCGCTGCTTATGTGATTCCGTACCTCATTACGGTTTTCACCGTCTCGAACTATCTCTACGGAAAGGTTCGTTGGGCATTTCTCTCTGAGCTTTACGAAATGTTGCAATCGCTCTATACAATTCCGGCAATTTTCTCGACGATTCTGCATCCACGTTCGCCGACGTTTAAAGTCACTCCAAAGGGTGAGACCCTGGACCGGGATTTTATCTCTCCGCTGGCGACACCATTCTATACTATCACACTCATCAATTTCGGGGTGGTGCTTTTCGGAATCTGGCGCTTGTTGCACGCGCCTACCGTAGACG
>CAZMNG010000129.1:0-8202 GCA_964567505.1 uncultured Chthoniobacterales bacterium | reverse complement strand
AAGATTTTCAACGAGCTAAAGGAAATATTCACAAAGCCGAGCGCCGTGCAGGGGGGAGCAAGCAGGCCCACGCGCCCCTGACCACATTTTTGGGGTCAGGACCGATGGACCGGGAGGGATGGTGTGAATGTGTTTTTGAAATGTTTTGCTGCTGCTGTTGCTGTTGTTGATCGAGCCTCTCCATGCGTTGTTGGAGCTGTTCCTGGTCGTAGGCTTGCTTAAACGCTTTGAGTGGTGGAAGGATATCCCATGATGATCGCAGCACCTTTACCGATGATGAGGAAATCAACGTTCTCAGAGCGCGTTTGAAAAGTCTCGTCATACTGCCAACCTACGCACCATGAGCCGAATCATAGCGATATGAACGAGTGCCTCCGTGGTCTCCGGCAGACACTCATAGTCGGACTTGAGCCGTGTGATCCCCGATAGGGCGTGGACTTCGGCGAGTTCTGTCGAGGCGCTCCCGCCGAGCCGCCGCCAACGTTAGCATTAGATAACGCACTTAAGAAATCATTGCAGCTAGCCGGAATAGCGGCTCATCCAATTTTCTTGCGGACCGACGCGGCAACCAGGCACAGACCGGCAAACCGCAACCCATGCGAAGTGCCTCAAACATACTCAATCAGTTGCATGAAGCCGAAGTCCATGTGCAGCTGCTGGTGGCAGTGGAAGAGCGTCAGACCCGGGTTGTCGGCGACGAAATCGAACTCGACCTCCTGAAACCCGCCAAGCATCACGACGTCCTTAATGAGCCCACCGGTCGGTTTGCCGCCGACGCGCACCAGCTCGAAGCTGTGGCGGTGCAGATGCAATGGATGCACATCGTCGCTCGCATTGAGAAATTTGAGCCGGTAGCGCTTGCCCTCGTGCACGGTGAGCTTCGGGGTCATAGTCTCCATTGAGAAAGCCTGGCCGTTGAGAGTCCACTCGTTAAACCCATGCAGTGCCCCATTGTGCTTGACGATGAGCATTTCGATTGTCTCGTCGGGCGGTGCGGCAGTCGCTCCCGGTTTGCCGAACATGGTGTAGTCCCAGCGGTAAGGCTTGGGCTTTACCCATTGCGGCTTGCCGCTGCGCCCGCCGTATTCGACGACGATGCCCAATCCGTGGCCGCGGTCGTCGGCGGCGAGGTCGCCCATCACCCAGACACCCGGATGGTTCATCTCGACGATCGCCGAGATGCGCTCGGCAGTGCCGATCCATAAGACCGGCACATCCGCCGGATTGGGCACGGGGTTGCCGTCGAGCGAGACCACATGGAAGCTATGTCCGGGCAGGGCCAGGCTGCGGATTTCGGTCGCGCTGGCGTTAAGTACGTGAAAGAGAACGCGCTCACCCTGCTTGACCTTGAGCGGCTCGCCCTGACCCAGCATCTTGCCGTTGATGCTGAAGAGGTCGTAGCCTACCTCGTAGCCCTTGGTCTTTTCCTCCGCCTCGATATCGGACTTCCTTCCGATCTGCTGCAGCTCGGGTATCGGCGCTCCAGCGAGAAAATCCATCGCCATATCGCCGCCCTGGCTGAAGGTCGGCTCGAATTCCTTGAGCGTGAGGAAGATTTCGCGGTCGTAGGCGCCCGGATCGTTCTTCGGCTCGATGTAAACCGGCCCCGCCTGCCCCGTGTACGTGCCGCGATTGAGGTCGCCCTCGGCCACGACATGTGTGTGGTAGAAGCGAAAGCCGGCCGGCTTCGGCGTAAGGGTGAGGCGCCGCATGCCGTGCGCCGGCACATAGCGGGTGCCTTCTTCGGCTGCGCCGTCGACGTCGGTTGAGATGATCTGGCCGTGCCAGTGCACGAGCTCGGGCGTATCCGTGTCGTTGAACACGTCGACCGTGACCGGCTCCCCTTCTTTGAAGCGCAACAGCGGCCCGGGGAACTGGCCATTATAGAGCGTCGTCGAGACGATGTGGTCGGGCGCGAGCTCGAGAAGACCCGTGGCGATTCGCAAGGTCACGTTCGCTGGTCCAGTTTGAACCGGTGGCGTTGGGCTTGTTGCCGGCATGGGCATCTGCGTCGAGTTCTGTGCCGTCGCTAAGACCGGTAAAATGACACTGCCTCCTGCCGCAGCACTTGCCAGCAAGAACTGCCGGCGCGTCATGCTATTGTCTTCGCTCTCTCTCATAGTTTGTAAACCCATTCGGGAACAACGTAAGCAAGCCGACAAATCGCGCCAGCATCGAAGGACACGCTCCAGCCTGATATTTTTGACTAAATTTGTTAATGAGGCTCGGGATCCTCTCGCAAATTTATTGATTCCGTTTGTGAAGCGGAAACGTAATTGGAGAGGCCCCACTTCGGGCTCGGGGCGGGAGTTGTGGAACGTCCCCCTCTTGTACGCCAGAGGGGGGAAGTTTGACAGCGCACGGACCACGAATTCACTACTCCTCAGAATGCGCATACGATAAACTGAACGAGTATTTCGTACCGGGTGGGTGCTTGTCCTTTGCGAGGCGCAAGTGTGACCGCCATCTCCCCGAACATGGAGGCCTTGCACACGTCTCAATCTCGAACGCTCCTTAACGTAGCGGCATTCTGACCTGCCCCTCGTTTTCCTCTCAATCTGCGATACGGCGACACACAAGCCCATCCGACCTCTGGAGGGTATTTGCGTCTAAAACATGAATCCCAAAATCAGCCGGCGCCGGTACTTGGTCGCCGTGGCTATTTTTGAAAGGGGCAAATTGTTGCCCATCCCCGAGGAGGTCAAACGTTTGGTCGTCGTATTGCGGAAATTCAACGCTCTCGTAGACGATGTGCAATACGCCTTGTGCAACCGACCAGGTCCCCTTGGTTACGACTACGTTCGACCCAGCAGGAAAAGTCCAACTGTCACGAGCTTGGAAGGTTCCATTAGCAAAAAATACAGTATCCATCGCACAATGCGCCATACCGCCGTTAACCTGCTGCTGGATAACCGCTTGCCAGGCACCAACTAAGAAACGCGACATTTGTTCGTCCGACTGAGCCCGGGCGGGAAATGTTAAAGCCACGAACAACAACCCGAACAATCCGACAAATAATTTCTTCATTTTCTTGATCTTCCTTCAGTTCATTCCGGGACAAATCTCACATGGCTAAGAGTTCCAATGATCGCCGAAAGGGTGACCACAAACACAGTAGTCGTTTCCCGCGGTGTCGGCATGTCGGTATTGAGCACAAGCACAATAATAACACCGCCCATAACCCAGAAGGTGCGCGGAGTGCTCGGGATCCGTCTCGTTTAACATTGTTGAGGGTTTCTGCACCATTCGCGCGAACGCAGGCACGAAGGGAATGAATACTACTGCTGACGACCAGCGGGCGAGAAGCCGGCTGAAGAATTGTCTTCTGTTTATCATAATTTCGCTATCCGCCGAGGCTTTCAATTAGAAAACGACGGTCTGTATTGATCTAAGAGAGGCGCCTGTGTGCGCCCGTTCTCCCCATCAGGTGAACAGACATCGCGACAGATTGCGCTCTCATCACTTTACGCTCTTCCTTATCGGCCTTCACATCGTCGAGAGGGTGATTGGCGGAGTCTTGCACGGGAAGAGTATTGCTCAAACCTTCCCGGACGTTGGAGGTGGAAGTGTGCAGGGAATATTGTCCCTGGGAGTGACTGTTTTTGTCGCCTTAATTCCATTCTTTGCCTTCAGAGAAATCGCCAGGGTGATCGGCCACAGCGAACTCTGGTCTCTCCTCTTAAGTCGTGGAACCAGGGTTTATACTCTTCAATCGAGGCCGCAACAGTGATGAGACGGTGTCATGGGCGTGTTGGCCAGTGGAAGCTGCGCCAGAACGGGCGATTGTGTCCCCGCGTATTCCCTCGGTCGAGCAGTGTCGCTTTGGGTGCAAGCGCTTTAGGCTTTAAACGGGCCGGCCGTCCTCGCGTGCCAAGGTGGTCGTTAAAACCTGTCTCCCGGCCGAATTGGCTTGGCAATCGCACCTGAAACCGATAGCGCGCACAGAACTAAGGTCAGAGTTATGGGCAGAATGCGGAGCAGAGCCGTCAGAGTTTTGCGAACAACTACGGATCATCTAGCGGATCCAGTGGTGCCTGGTCCGGCGGAGCATCTCCTGGCAATTGGGGTGGTTACCAAGGTACCATAGAGACTACCTTCGCGTTGGATTAGAGTACCGCGATATTGACCCCCAAAATAGGAGTTTCGAAATGGATGACGTCGTCCAGGAATCCGGGCAAAAGATTGCGAGAACGAGAGCAGCCATGGTCGAGATCACTCCAATCCCCAACCTTACAGTATCTTTCGAATCAGCACTCAGATGCTGCTCGGGCAGAACCGTGCGAAGAAACAGACCGATCAGCGCAGATCCGAAGACGCACGCGAAAACGATTAACCGGATTGCGATGGAATTCATGATCAACACGCCTTAGCCTCGCGACCAGAATGAGAAAATCTTCCTACTTGTACCAACAAATTCTTAAACCGATTTCGCAGAGAATCGCCCGCAACCCCGCTTCAATTCAGCATCCCGTCAGCAATTTTGGCTTGCCGTGGGATGACAGTGAAAAAGTCTTGATATCTTTTCATGGACGTCAGTTAACATTCAGCGAAGGACTCATTGGTCGGGCAAATTGCGATCTTCACTTATTTATCATTCACCTAAAAGAGCATATGTCGATTAATTCCAGCTTCTACTGGCTGGGCGTAGGGCTTTTCCACTCCTGACCAACACTGCTATAGTACCTTCCGCGAACCCAAAGGTCAGCGCGAGCATGTCGCGTCAAACACGATCTGATCGTACTGCCAGAGCTGCTTGAAAAACCTGCGGCCATCTTCCTGGTCGCCCGGCTCCGCAGCGATTCGCAGGATCTGATCGATAGAGCGTTTGCCGTCAATTGCGGCGAAGACGCGCTCCTGTGGCGCATCGACGGGGAGTGCGAGGTCGGGGTAGATGTGCGCCCGATTGATCAGAACGGCCACCGAACCGGGGGGCACCCGGTCGCGGATGCACAGGGTCCAAGGGAGACGCACAGGAACATAGCTCGGCCAGGCGTCACCTTCGAACTCGATCGGCTGGCTCTCGCCAACGCGATCGTCGCGATAGGCGATGAAGTTGTGCATGACCATCGTTCCGCGCAGGAGCTCGACGGCGGCGTGCTGCAATGGCGGAGAAAGCGAGCCGAGGCGCGCGGCATGCGGCATGGCTGCCATTGCGCCGCATTGCGGGAGATAGGGAGCCTGCTCGTACCAACGCCCGAAAGACAGGCTGCATCGCTCGAGCCATGCATAGAGCTGCGGCACGGTGTAGGCGCGATCCTGAGGGTGAAGCAGCACGTCGGTGAGCGCGTCGGGATTTCTGAAATCCTTCGCCCGCCTCGACACGCCGGTGATTGGATGGTCGGCAGGTAGTGCACCGATCGTGGTGCCGAGGTCCCGCAGCTCCTCCTCCGAGGCGCCCACCCCGAGCAAGCGGCAGTAATCCTGATGCATCGCCCCGTTGGGCGCAAGGACGCTGCGCAACGCCCGAAGGCCGGTATCCGGGTCGGGCAGGTGATGGAGCACGCCGGTGCAGACGATTTGGTCGAATTTGCCTCCGAGCTCCTCGACCCGCTCGATCGCGAGCCGACGAAGCTCGAGGTTTGGTAAGCCGTTTCTTCGTTGAAGACCGCGCGTATAGCGTAGGCTGGTTTCGCTTATATCGATTGCCGTGATACGCGCATCGGGCTCGCGCAGCGCATAGGTGGCAGCCTGGGAGGTTCCGCAGCCGGCGATCAGGATCTTCGGATTTGCCCGCTGCTTCTCCGTCGGCCAAAGCAGAAGGGACAATGCCCGGCGCCGATCCGGGTTCCGATAGAGCTCGCGGTGCCGATTTTTTGTTGGAGATGCGTAAGAATTGTTCCGTGCCCAAGTCACCTCTCCTCGCATTTCTAATCAAGGAGCTCCGGGAACTCGTGCCGCCGCCGGTGTTCTTTGCAGTCGGCTTCAATCTCATCGTGCTAACGACAAAACTTATTCTCGCCGGAAATGAAGCCGACGCGGCCCGAATCGGATTCGCGCGTTCATCAGACTCGGCCGGAGAATCGAGATATACACCCAGGATGAGCTTCGGTCCTGCTCAGTAAGAGGCCGGCAGCGCAAGCGTTAGAACATAATCCCCAGCGTTGGGCCAAAGCCGGATCCCCGAGTTTGCTCTTTGTGATTTTGCAGGCAATCTTCCATGTCGCTCAGTGCCCTTCAGCCGGGGTTTGTTCTGACCGGACGATGCACCGAAAGCCAATGTGGCTCATTCCGGTATCGATCATTTGCGGCTGGCGCGCCGCTGGGCGATAACGAAGACAGTAATTGGGAGCGCAAAGAAACGACCCGCCTTTAACGACCTTGCGAGGAATGCGAAACTGGGGCTGTGCAAGGTTGTAGCTTTTCTCTGGCGAGACAATCCGAGGATTGACCGACGGACCGCAACACGGTTTGACCACCTCGTCCGCGCGTCGAGGGACGTACCAGTCAGCGGTCCATTCCCAGACGTTCCCAGCCATGTCGTGCAACCCATAGCCGTTCGCCGGGAAGGCGCCAACCGGTGAAGTTCCCTCATAACCGTCGAGAAGGAGGTTTTGCCAGGGAAAGTCGCCTTGCCACGTATTGGCCATCACCTTTCCATCAGGGAAATCCTCATCACCCCACGTGAACTTCGCTTTTTTGAGGCCGCCTCTGGCGGCATATTCCCATTCGGCTTCTGTGGGTAGATCCTTTCCGACCCATTTCGCATAGGCCTCCGCGTCCTCATATGCGACGTGAACCACCGGATGCTGCTCAAGGCCTTCGAGCACGTCAGATGGACCATATGGATGAAGCCAACTTGCCCCTGGGGTCCACCGCCACCAATTCGCGTAGTTGCGCAGATCGACCGGACCTTTCGTCCGGTGAAAAACCATAGAGCCAGGAACGAGGTTTTCAACAGGGGCGCCAGGAAAATCCCCTGGATTGAGCGCGCGCTCGGCCACGGTCAGGTAGCCGGTCTCGGCGACGAAGCGCGCGAACTGTTCGCTCGTGACTGTGTGGCGATCGATCCAGAAGCCGCTAACAGCTACTTCATGGACGGGACGCTCTTCAACGTAGAACTCGTCCGAACCCATGCGAAACGTCCCGCCCGGAATCCAGACCATGTCCGCCTGCCCCGCATCGCAGGAACCACTTATCGAGGGCTTTCCGTTAACAGCCATGCAGCTCCTCCTTCAATCCGAAATTTCTTTTTTTGAAGTTCAAAAACGGCAACAATTGCACGCCTTTTCCCCTGCTCATAATGTGCGAAACAAATTTTTCTGTAACAATCCTGGGTAAAGGCATTTTTGCCGGCCATTCGTGCTCGCGGTGGCGGCGCACCCAGCTCTTACGGACAAACCAGCCTACAATTCTCTTCCCCTTCTTGTCGAGCGTTGAATCGCAGGAGCTAACCAAAAATTGTGCTGACCAAATCCGCACCGGTTCGGCCTCATTTATCCGAAAAATTCTACTGTCTCAGAATGGCGCTGAGCAAGGCGAGGATGCCCAGCAACGCGAAGAACGCTGCCATTACTCCTGCTAACGATGGAGGCAGGTCCGGGCAGCGCTCATGCAATACCTTTGAAGCGCGCCGATGTTGCATAGTCGCCAACGCGAGAGCCACCAGGCCTGTTGCGATCATGATGATGCCTATAGCCCGAGGGCCAAGAAGTGGCCCCCTCTCGCCGTGTTTCTCACGCAATAACTCAAATACCTTCGCTATCGTGAACCCAAATGAGATGAGCGATATAGCCGTTCGCACCCACCCCATCAGGGTGCGTTCATGGGCGAGATAGGTGCGTTCGTAGGCGAGTCGCGTGGAAGTATCCAACGAGGGCACGGATTGTTTGTGCGTCGGTTCTTCGTTCATGCCCGACCTTTCCTCCTGGCGGCCATTCGTGCTACGGGGGCGCGGAACAGCAGATAACGAACCTTGTTAGTGCGCATACAACTCTTGAGCAAGTAGCCGTACGTTTTCGCGCACGCGATTATAACGTGCTTGTCCCTCCCGATATGCGTGTTGAAGTGCTTCTTCTGGAAGATGATGTACTTACCTTCGTATGCAATTCCTTCCAGTACAGCCCGAAAAAGCTCACTAGTCGAGGTGTTCATGGAAACAATTCCACGAACTTAAAAAACGCTGCTTTCGATGAAATCGAGTTACGCGATGATGTCGATAACGACCCGTCCGCGAATTTTCCCTGCAAGAACTTCTTCTGCTGA